>JASHRB010000690.1 GCA_030037575.1 Candidatus Sulfotelmatobacter sp.
ATACTCCGTTCCCCGCGGCGTGCACATCAACGTGCAGGAAGGCGAGCGGGTGAAGGCGGGCGAACCGCTCATGGATGGCCCGCTCAACCCGCACGACATCCTGGCCGTGCTCGGCGAAAAAGAGCTGCAGGCCTACCTGGTGAACGAAATCCAGGAAGTCTACCGCTTGCAGGGCGTGAACATCTCGGACAAGCATATCGAAGTGATTGTTCGCCAGATGATGCGCTGGGTGAAGGTCGAGGATGTCGGCGACACCACCTTCCTGTTGGAGCAACAACTGGATAAGTTCCGCTTCCGCGAAGAGAACGAGCGTGTGATCAAGGAGGGCGGCAAGCCGGCTACCGGACGCCCGCTGCTGCTCGGTATCACCAAGGCTTCGCTTTCGACCGATTCCTTCATCTCGGCGGCGTCGTTTCAGGAAACCACGCGCGTGCTCACCGAGGCTTCGATTCAGGGTGCGGTCGATCATCTGCGCGGCCTGAAGGAAAACGTCATCGTTGGACGCCTGATCCCGGCCGGAACCGGCATGGAGTACTACCGCAACGTGCGCCTCTCGCCGGAAATGGAAGAGGCCGCGGCAAAAGTTCAGGCGGAGGTTTCGGCGGCGTACGAAGAAGCCGAGCGCGCTCTCGAAATGATGCGGCAGGAGGGCGAAACCGAGGAACTGGCCGCGGAGTGACCGAGCGGCATGAATATTTCGGGGGCGAAGCGATTCGCCCCCGAAGTGTTTAGAACAGGGCTTTGAAGTCCGGACAAGGGGAAGGACGTTCAGCCAGCCCCCCCGCAAGGCTTGTGTCACAAATTGTCAAGCGGCGCAAGATCGTCCGTTTCGGCGTATCCTTTTCCCGGCAATGGCTTACTAACGATTAATGTCCGCGAACCCCAAGCGAGTAGCAATCGAGGAACCCCGGGACGCTCCCACGTTGCAACCCGCATCCCCAAAGCCTAAGCTGAAGCCAGCGATGCTGCGTTTTCTGCGCCTTCTGCGGCTGGCCGTCTGGCGTGCCTTTCAGCACGACGCTTTTTCCACCGCCAAAGCTTCCGCGTATTCTTCCATTCTTACTTTTTTCCCCGCTCTGCTGATCGTGGGCTCCCTGCTGGCCACGTGGCGCAAGGGCGCCCCCTTCATGCGCGAGATCACCTACGCGCTTTCGCGGATTCTTCCCGCCGGCGCAAACACCGCGCTGAATTTCCTGCGGGCCGGGCGGCACTCGATCGGCTTGCTGATCAGCATCTCCCTGATCACATTGTGGACCGCATCCGGCGTGATGATTTCCTGGATGGAGGGTTTTCGCCGCTGCTACGAATTGCCCAAGGTCTGGGGCCTGGTAAAAGAGCGCATGATCTCCTTCGGTCTTGTGATTTTCGCGCTTGTGCCGATGACCTTCGCCACGCTGCTGGTCGCCTTCGGCAGCAAGATCGAAAGCGACATCCTGTTCTACACCGACCGCGAATTCAGCCCTTACATTCTTCTTCTGTGGGCGGTGATCCGCTGGATCATCGCCATCCTCACCAGCATCGCGGTAATCGCCCTGATCTATCACAACGCGGTTCCCCGCACCCAGCGATGGCACACCGTGCTTCCCGGCGCCAGCCTGGCCACCGGCCTGTGGTTTTCGGCCACGCTGCTGTTCGGTTGGTACCTGCGGCATTATGCCGACTACAGCATCATTTACGGTTCACTGGGCGCGGCCATTGCGCTGCTGGTCTGGATGTACATGATTTCGCTCGTGGTTCTGATGGGCGCGGAATTCAACGCCATGCTGTTCCCGCGGGCGATGCTGGGCAAAGAATTGATCGCAGTCAGCGCGCCGAAGGCGGCTGACTGAAATTGCCACCCCCTCGGACCGTCTTCCCTCGATTCCCCGGTCGTTCGCAATGCCGGTTTTTTCGATGAATCCTCCCACAAAAGTGGGCGGCGGAAGTTGCCTGATGATTTACTCTCGGCCTCGTCCCCATCACCAGGGCCCTCGCCAGCCATTACAATTGTGATTCCAGCAGCCATCCATGCAAGAACAGAGAAGACGAACCCGCGTAAGCCGGGAGCCGGCATCTGAGGATTCTCACGGGATAGCGAGTTCGCCCAGGGGCTTGCCGCAGCGCGAACCCCCCGCCTCCCGCCGCGCCAAAATCATCTGCACCATCGGCCCGGCATGCCATTCCGAAGCAGCCATGCGCGACTTGCTTCGTCTGGGCATGGACGTGGCCCGCCTTAACTTTTCTCACGGAACGCACCAAGAGCACGCGCGCAACATCGAGCGCCTGCGCGCCGCCGCCGAGAAAGAAAATCGCACGGTCTGCATTCTGCAAGACCTGCAAGGCCCCAAAATCCGCACTGGACGCCTTGCCGGCCACGCACCCGTGCTCCTAAAGACGGGCTCCAGCGTGGTCATCACGCCGCGCGATGTCGCGGGAAGCGCCGGACGTCTGGCCACAACTTTTCCTGATCTTGCCCGCGAAGTCTCGGTGGGAACGCGAATTCTGCTGTGCGATGGCCTGATTGAGCTTCGCGTACGCGCCCTGGCCGGCGCCGACGTGGTCTGCCAGGTGATCAACGGCGGCCTGGTCGGCGAGCACAAGGGAATCAATCTGCCCGGCACTGCGCTGTCCATCCCCGCGGTCACCGCCAAGGACTTGAAGGATCTGGCATTCGGTCTCCAGCACGGAATCGATGCCGTGGCGCTTTCGTTCGTGCGCTCGGCCGCCGACGTCAACATGGTCCGCGAAATCGTCCGCGGCCACGAGAGCGACGTCCCGCTCATCGCCAAACTGGAAAAACCGCAGGCCATCGATCACCTCGACGAAATCCTCGAAGCCGTCGATGGGGTCATGGTCGCGCGCGGCGATCTGGGCGTAGAAATGGCTGCGGAAAAAGTTCCCTCCATTCAGAAGCACGTGATTCGCCGGTGCGCGCTGTGGCGCAAGCCGGTCATCACGGCCACGCAAATGCT
>JASHRB010000054.1 GCA_030037575.1 Candidatus Sulfotelmatobacter sp.
TGCGGTTGTTGTTCCTCCGCCGACGAAGGAGGACTTGCGATTGCGCGCACTTGTTCCGAAGCTGCGCATCGTGGTCGACGCCGGCCACGGCGGCTGGGACCTGGGAACTGTTGGTCGCCGCGGATTGCTGGAAAAAGATCTTGTGCTTGAAATTGCGCTGCGCCTGGGCAAGTTGCTCGAAACCCGCCTGGGCGCGAACGTGATTCTCACCCGTAGTGACGACACCTACATTCCGCTCGACGAACGAGCCGGCATCGCCAATCAGGCGCGGGCCGATTTGTTTATTTCCGTTCACGCAAACTATAGTGACCTGCCCTCGGCGCGCGGCGTGGAAACGTATTACACCAATCTCTTCTCGCCGCCGGATCCGAAGGACTTCGAAATGCGCGACGATTCGACTCCCACCACGAAGAATGCGTCCGCCGCCTCTTTAAGCGCCGCTGAACTCGTCGATAAGATTCAGCAATCACGGCGGCTGGCGGCGAGCGTGCAGCGTTCACTGTACGGGATATTGTCGGCGCAGAATCCTGGTTTGCGTGATCGTGGCGTGAAAGAAGCCTCCTACGTGGTTCTTACGGAGACGGCGATGCCGGGAATTCTGGCGGAGGTTTCCTTTGTCAGTAGTCCCACCGATGAACAGAAGCTGCGCAGCGACGGCTACCGTGAGCGGATCGCGGAAGCTCTTTATAAAGGGGTCGCGCGCTATGCGGCGGGTTCGTACAATGTGAAGATGGCCGCACGCTAGGCGCCGGCTCTAGCGCAAGCCCGGTCGGCAAAACTTATTTTGAATCGGGTTGGATCTTTGCCACCGCCATGCAGACACTCTCCACCAAATGGTGGCCGCAACCAGGACAGGAAACCGCAAAAACAACGAGCGCAATCGGCAACTGATCCTTGATGGAACAGCCGGCTTTGCTTCTGCGCGCCCACGATCAGCGCCGCGGCAAGCCACAAGACAAGAAAACCCTGAATCGTTGCGGCAAGCACTGCGCGCGCTGTGCCCGCAAACCAGCAGCCCGCAAGCGCCGGCACGAGGCCAGCAGCAAAAACCCGCCCAGAATGATCTTGAGGATGTGCATGAGAACGTCTCAGCCTAATATGGGCAGCCGGGAGGGGATGCAAATGCAATCACTCGGTCAACTCCGTCAACGGGTTGCTCACGCCGCTTGCCCAATCTCCAGCCGCTTGATTTTATTTGCCTGCGAAAGATGAAATCTGAAGTACGCGGGAAAGTCGCCCCACCGGTCGGAGTGAAACCCACCGGTAAGATTCAAACCATGATTCTCGACCCGATCAATTGAAGTGAATCGTTCGTGACCGAGTGCGGCGCGAGTAAACTCGGCCAGGCTGCGCGGGCTTCCGTCGTCAAAGAGTTCGGCGTTCGGTTCAAAGAGCGCGAACCACGATCTCCGGTCGCCATTTTGCAACGCCTCGATAGCCGCCTTGACTGTAGGATTGGTGAGGCTGTCAGTTTTCATAGCCATGAGCATTCGCTGTCTTGCCGTGGTTTTTTGATTGTGGATGATGCTAACGCTAATTTACCTGAGCCGAATGAACTCGTTGCTGGCAAGGCCGCTCGTATTGTGCGGTGGTTATGCCTTCCGCTGCATTTGGAACAAGACTTCGGGATCCTTGGCCGAGGCTCGGCCGGCCCAAATCCAGGCGTAGCGGCTTAGCAAGGAACCGCACAGAAAGCAAATCGCAGCGGCACGGCGCCCGGGAGCCGCATCCGAAGCAAGCCGCACGATAAGCGCACCCGGCCCTGCCAATACGCCGGCAATGCGAAACGCAACCGCGCTCTTGCCGCGATGCAAAGGCGCGTTCACGGGCAGTCGGCTGATTTCGAAGTGAACCCCCAGCAACGTCTCAATTGCGGCTGCAGCTACTCCGAGAATTTGCGTCGCGGGTATCAGAAAACCGACTAATTCGAGGACCGCTCCACTGCCTCCCAACGCGGCTGCCAGAAAGTGCGCCGGAAGCGCCCGGCGATTATGGGACCAGACGGGATTTGCCGTCGCACCAATCAGCACGCCGGTGTAGGCGGCGAGAATCAAGCCGGTCAAAGCGGCGGTACCTTCTCCGGCCCATTGCAATCCTGCGATCAGCGGGTTTACATTCCCTCGCACGATCAGTTCGTTGGCGAGAAGAGCAACGAAGGTGCACCCCGAGAAGGCAACCAAGATCCACACGCCAACCGACATCGGAGACCGGATCTTTGCCACTCGTAGCATCGCCAGGAATCGAGTGGGCCTTCCAAGGTCGGCGATAAGGAACAGGGGACAGAGAGCTGCGCCGACCAGGGCAACCCACAAAGCGCAGCGAATGAGCAGGGGCCCGCTGCCGAAAAATTGGGCCACGAGCGCGAGGCAGGCAGACATGCCGGCAATGCCGCCGATGAAAAAATACATTGGTACTTCCCAGGTCCAAACCGGAGATTTCAGCACCGGAAGGCCGTAATAGCTGTCCCTTGCGCGAATTTGCGGGGGATGGCCGTCGCGGCCGGTCGGCTGGGCAGCGGCATTCCGAATTTCGTCGAGACGTTCTTCGCTCGCTTTTGCCTTCGCCGGCATTGTGGGATTGGAAGACACAGAAGTTTTCTTACAGAGCAAAGGAAAGACAGATGATGGCAAAAGCCAGCGCAGCGCAAATAAGCGCAGAGGTCCATGCGCTTCTCAAATAAGCCATCGGGGCTTCCGGAGCCGGCGGAAGATTATAGTTTTCCGGCTCGCCCAGAATCACAAAGAAAGCGTGCAGCCCTCCCACGCTGGTTTCCTGTGGGTCGTAAAGGTTTGCATCATGATATCCGCGCTCTCGCAGTTCGTGGACACGGTTGCGGGCGCGCTCCTGCAATTCCTCAAGCTCACCGAACTGAATCGACTGCGTTGGGCACGCTTTCGCGCAGGCGGGAATGAGGCCGGCTTTTTGCCGGTCATAACAGAACGTGCACTTAAAAGCGCGGCCATCCTGGGGGCGCCGGTCAATCACACCAAACGGGCAGGTAACCACGCAATAACCACACCCATTGCAAACATCTTTTTGCACGAGAATCGAGCCGATATCGGTGCGCATGATGGCGCCGGTGGGGCATGCCTCGAGGCAGCCAGCATTCGCACAGTGTTTGCAGACATCCGAGAGAAATACCCAGCGGAATGGATTGGTGGTCTCGGCCAATTGCGGGCCGGCGGCCTGTGGCTGCTCGAGAAACATCACATGCCGCCACGTGGACGCGCCCAAGCTTTGTGTGTGGTCGTAGGAAAGCCCGCTCCAAATCATGCCATCGGCCGGAACTTC
>JASHRB010000691.1 GCA_030037575.1 Candidatus Sulfotelmatobacter sp.
CCTGGGCCTGCTTGTGGGGTCGGTGGTTACGCTGGCTGCCGTCATTGCCTATTCAGCCTACATCACATGGCAAATTGGCGGCCTGCGCAAGCTCCAGTCCGGCCTGATCGACCGCAACCGCAAAGATTCTCTGCAGTTGCTGCGCATCCAGAACGACCTGAACCTGCTGGCGGTTGCCATGCGCGACATGATCGATAACGACGAACCATACCCGCTCACGGCGTGGTCGTCGCAGTTTCAGCGCCTTCACGCCGATCTCGACGACGCCATGCGCCTTGAATCCGCGCTCGCCCCGGTGGGCCGCACACCGGAACAAAGCGCCTCGCTTGGCAATTCTCTCGCCCAGTTCTGGGACGCCGTGGATCGCACGTTTGAGCTGGCGCGGGAAGGCAAGGACAAAGAGGCGCGGGCGCAGATTCAGCTCTCGCTGCAGGCGCGGCAAGCCGCGTTGAGCACAACGGTTTCGCGACTGCTGGTGCAGAACAGCGACAACGAGCAGCAGGCCGCGCAGCGCATCATTGACATTTATGACCACGTGCAGCGCCAGGTGTATGTGTTTCTAGCCGCCACGCTGGCCGCGATTCTGCTGACCGGTTGGTCGATGATTCGCTGGAATCGGCGATTGTTCGCGCACCTGGCCGAACTTTCGGAGCGGCGCAGCGAACTGGCGCAAAAACTGATTGCCACCCAGGAATCGACCCTGCGCTACATTTCGCGCGAGCTGCACGACGAGTTCGGGCAGATTCTCACCGCCATGGGATCGATGCTCGGCCGCGCAGGGGCGCACGCGCCCGCGGGTTCTGCGTTGGGCAACGATCTGCGGGAGGTTCAGCAGATTGCGCAGGATACGCTCGACCGCGTGCGCACTTTGTCGCAGGCGCTGCATCCGGTGATGCTTGAGGAGGCCGGATTAGAATCGACCGTCGACTGGTACGTTCCGACCGTGGAAAGGCAGAGCGGAATTGCCATATCCTATGAGAAGCAAGGTAAGCCGTTTCACATCGAGGGCGCCGCAGCGGTGCAGATTTATCGCGTGCTGCAGGAAGCCCTGAACAATGTTGCACGGCATTCCGGAGCCAAACAAGCTTGGGTGCGGTTGCGCTTTCTGCCGGCTGCGCTTGGATTGGAAGTGGAGGATCACGGAGTGGGTTTTGGCGCGCGACCGTCAAGCCAGGGCATCGGCCTGGTGGCCATGCGCGAGCGCGCGGAGTTGATGGGTGGGCGAATCATGTTCTCGACTCCCTCGGCCGGCGGTACGTTGGTGCAGTTGAGCGTGCCGCGCGAAAAAATTGAATCTTCGCAATGAGGCGCGGGGCGGGCAAGGGACGAAGCGAGCCAAGCGAAATGGCGGAAAAGAAATCAGAAAAGATCACAGTTCTGCTGGTCGATGACCACGCGCTTGTGCGCCGCGGGTTCCGCCGCATGTTGGAAGATGAACCGGACATGACGGTTGTCGGGGAAGCGGGCGACGGCGAAGAAGCCATAGAACTCGCACGCCGGTTGAAGCCGCAAGTGGTGGTGATGGATTCGGCATTGCCGAAAATGAATGGCCTCGATGCGACGCGGCGTATTCTTTGGGATCTGCCGGAGACCGCCGTGTTGATGCTCAGCATGCATTCCGAGCACACCTGGGTGCGGCAGGCGATCGACGCCGGGGCGAAAGGCTACATTCTCAAGAACGCGATGAATCTGGAATTGGGTTCGGCGGTGCGCCATGTGGCTGCGGGAGAGACGGTTTTCGATCCGCAGGTGGAATCGCCCGCGACATTAAAAGGCGAGCGCAGCAGCGGCCTCACGCCGCGCGAGCTCGAAGTTTTGCGAATGATCGTCGAAGGCAAATCAAACAAGGAGATCGCCAGCGAACTTGATCTCAGCGCCAACACCGTGGCCGTTCATCGCGCCAACATCATGAACGCACTCGGCATTCACAAGACCGCCGAGCTGGTGGTTTACGCCATCCGCGCCGGGCTGGTGAACGTTCGGTGAATCGCCGAACGTTTCTGCGCGGGACGGCGGGTGCGGTTTCACTCTCGCTGTCGCCGCTGCTTCGCACTTTCGCCGCACAGGCCGGCGCGGCAACCTCACCGGACTTTCGATTCTCCGATGTAACTTCGTCGGCGGGAATTTCTTTTCAGCACAACAGCGGTGCCTTCGGAGGAAAACTGCTGCCGGAAACGCTGGGCTCCGGCTGCGCTTTCCTCGATTACGACCGCGACGGCTGGCAGGACATTCTGCTGATCAACGGCATGGATTGGCCCGGCCACAAGCGCAGGCGGTCCACGCTTCGCCTCTATCGCAACAACCGCAACGGCACGTTCACCGACGTGACCTCTCACGCCGGACTCGATGTTGAAACGTACGGCATGGGAGTTGCAGTCGGGGATTACGACAACGATGGCTTCGCCGATTTGTTGATTACCTGTGTTGGACAGAACCGGCTGTTCCACAACACCGGCCAGGGAGCGTTTGTCGACGTGACCGACCGCAGCGGCCTGGGCAAGCGCCTCGCCTTCAGCACGTCGGCCTTGTGGTTCGACTATGATCGCGACGGGTTGCTTGATCTTTTCGTTTGCAATTATGTGAAGTGGTCGCCGGAGCGCGACGTTTTCTGCAGCCTCGATGGGAAGCACAAATCGTATTGCACCCCCGAGGCGTATCGCGGCGAGACCTGTTGGCTGTTTCATAACCGCGGCAACGGCACATTCGAAGACGTCACGGCAGGGAGCGGCATTTTCGATAGCAGTTCGAAGTCGCTCGGCGTGGCCATGCTCGATGACGATCGCGATGGCTGGATCGACCTGCTCGTCGCCAACGACACCCAGCCGAACAAGCTCTATCGCAACCAGAGAAACGGAACTTTCAAAGACGCAGCCGTCGACGCCGGAGTGGCCTTCAGCAGCGACGGCAAGGCCCGCGCCGGCATGGGCGTTGATGTGGCGGATTTCACCAACTCGGGCCATTCCGGCATCGCCATTACGAATTTCGATAACGAGATGACCGGCCTCTACCAATTCGACGGCCAGACCTATGAAGACATCGCCGCGCGGTCGGGAGTCGGTCTCGCCTCGAGAAACACCTTGGGTTTCGGCTGTATTTTTTTCGACGCCAATCTTGACGGCTGGCTTGACCTCGCCGTGGCCAATGGACACATCGATGAAACCGTGCGCAACATTCGCGGCAATGTCGGCTATGCCCAGCCGCCGCAATTGTTTCTGAATCGTGGGAAGGGAAGTTTTGCCGACGTCGCCGCAGAACTCGGCGGCGGGTTCGACCGGCCCAAAGTGGGCCGCGGATTGGCCGACGGCGATTTTGATCGCGACGGCGACCTCGATCTGCTGCTGACAACAAATAACGGGCCAGCGTATTTGTATCGCAACGATCAGTCCGCGGGGAATCACAGCATTCGGTTCCGGCTGGTGGGGAC
>JASHRB010000692.1 GCA_030037575.1 Candidatus Sulfotelmatobacter sp.
AAGCGGAAATCGATGCGTCGAGGAATTAAGCAGCACGCGCTGGAGAAAATCTGTGACCGAATGGCCGTCCCGGCCGCGAAACTCGCCATGGTTTTGAAGGTGCTTGGAGAATGGGAGGCCCAAAAGGGCAAATGAAGTACTCGATCCCAGTTTTCGTCTGCGAAAAATCCTCGGATGAGGGCGAAAGGAAGGCGCAAGCTTGCCTGATTTCGTCAACTATGAAGGAGTACGATGGCCAAAGCCCGCAGTGCGCAATTTGCTCCAAATCACCACGCTGATAGTCGCCACAACCTCCTTCTCATTGGCGACCGATGGGGCAATCACTCGACGTCAGTTTTATTACTGAAAAAAACGGTTGCGAATGAGCTTGATGTTGAATAATATACTGACATTTCTGGGGATTTATGGTAGTGTGCCCGTATGGGCAATCCAGCGGGAGTTCGCAGAGATTTTGAGGCCCTGGAGCAGCGGCGCATGGAAGCGGTGCGGCTGCTGGAGAAGGGCTATAGCCAGTCCGAGGTGGCCCGGCGGGTGGGGGCGCATCGGCAGTCGGTAAGCCAATGGGCACGACAACTGGAGCAAGGTGGACGGCGGGCTCTGAAGAAGGCGGGACGGGCTGGGCGCAAGCCACGCCTGGGTCGGGAAGACCTGCAGCGCATCGAGAAGGGACTGAAACGCGGGCCGCAGGCTTTGGGCTACGAAACCAGCCTGTGGACGTCGTGGCGGGTAGCTGACCTGATCGAGCAGGAATGCGGAGTGAAGTATCACCCCTCGCAGGCCTGGCGGATTCTGCGGCAGCTGGGTTGGAGTTGTCAGCAGCCAACGGGACGCGCTTTGGAGCGAGACGAGAACACGATCCAGCAGTGGAAGCGGGAACGCGCTGGCCGGCATCAAAAAAAAGGTCAAAAACGAGGGCCGCACCATCGTCTTCATCGAGGAGAGCGGATTGAGTGAACGCCCGCACCGTTGCCGCAGCTGGGCGCCCAAGGGACAGACGCCAGTGCTGCCATATCACTTCCACTGGAAGACGCTATCAGCCATGGCCGGAGTCACGTGGTGGAACTTCTACTTTCGGCTCTTTCCCGGGACCATTCGCAGCCCGCAGGTCATGGAGTTCCTGGCGCACCGGATGCGGCACATTCCCGGCAAGCTGCTGATCATCTGGGATGGATTGACCGGCCATCGCAGCCGCCTCACTTGGGAGTTCATCCGCCAGCAGCAGGGACGCTTGGGGGTAGAGTTTCTTCCCGGCTACGCGCCAGAACTGAATCCGGTCGAGTACCTATGGTCGCACTGGAAGCAACACGAACTGCCGAACTTGTGCCCGCAGAACTTTGGGCAGTTAAGCCATCATGCCCGCAAGGCTCTGCGTCGGATGCGAAAGCGCCCCACGCTCGTCATTGCCTTTTGGCGGCAGGCCGAACTGTTTCCAATGTAAGTATATTATGCAACGCTCAATAGGTTAATCGGATTGTCAGCAACATACGGGTAGAAGTTAATACTGCCGCTGATGCCCCTGAGGGAATCCTCGTTGATGAAGCGGCCGATTTGGGAATCGTAGTATCTTGCACGGTTGAAGCAGACGCCAGCCTCGGAATCAAATTCACGTCCGGCAACGGGTACGCCCATGGTTACGGAATCCCAGATTCATGCAGAGGTAAGAACGACAACAGAAGGATTCCGACGATATAGAACGGAAGCGCCTGAAGAAGCGTTTCGCCTTGAAAGCGCAGTATAAGACCGTAGAGCGGTACGGCAGCGAAACATGCCAGCATCGCCAACTGGATTGCGCGCCAGCGTCGAAGCGCCGCCACATCACCCGGCTGCCGAGCCAGGGTACCCTTAGCACGCTTTAGCTCTCTGCTACGCATGAACAGCGCAGTCGGGATTATGCTAACCGCAAGCACGTAAACCGCGATGCGCAGCAATGGGTTAACGGGCCTTGGCAGAGGACCATTCGTCTCCCCGACTTTTGCACAAAGCAAGACCATGCAAATAGACACGATCTTTGCAGTACGTAGCGTTCGTAGTGATAATTCGCGCCTAGAGCGTGTTTCAAAAATTAACTTCGGGGATTCCTCCCCGTCGCAAGTGTCGTAAAACAGGCCCCAAATTGCGTGTCGGAATCAAGTTGGTCAATTTCTGAAACATGCTCTAGCCATTCTTCAGTCCACTAGAAGGGCCGCCTCTTTCAGGCGGCCCAAGTCACATCCTCTCACCAACGGATGTTGCAATTACGGCCTGATTGATAGAAAGGTGCCGGCCAATTCATTGAGCCCAATGCCGTTCCCCACGGTGACGAACAGCTCGTTGGTTCCTCCATTGGTTGAGCTCCCGCCGCCAAAAGCGATTCCCCACAGGTTGTTGAGGACTATCTGCTTGCCGTTCTGATCCTTGATCGTACCCACAAACTTCCCGGTAGTCGGGTCGAACCCATTGATCGTGCCAGCAACGGAGTTGTTTGAAATCAGCAGAGTATTGCTCAGCGGCCCAAAGTTGCCGGGCGCCGCAGCCACGCCCCAGGCCTGGTTCAGCGGTAGTCCCTGGATCAGCGTCTTCACGAGGGTGCCGTTCTCCGTAAAGAGGTCGACGTAGCCGCCAGCTCCGAAGTTCGGTATAGCGTAGGTGACGTAAACCAGCCCATTGATGTCCTGAACGCCAAACACTGAGAAGTTGGACGGAATCGACGGATCACCGAACGACTTCACGAGTGTAAAGTTGCCATCGTACATGTCGATTACATTGTTGGTGTTGTCCGCTGCGTAGAGGAAGTTTCCCGAGGGATGGCTGGTTATGGCCAAGCCCGTATACATCGCCTTGCTGGCTGAGTTGTCGACCGCGATCAACGCTAGGTTGGGATTCACGCCTGGTACCCATCCGCTGATGGTGCCATCCAGCGTTGCAAAAAGGAAAACCGCGGACATGCCCTGGATCTGGAAATCAGTCGACGATCCATTGAGAACGATTCCGGTGGGCATGCCAGGGCCGTTTAGACCTGTCGGCGAGACTGGTCCATTTCCGGCTGTCGGAATCAACACCCTGGTTGGCTGTATTTTTCCCTGTGCATCATAGAGGGTTGACCAGCCGGTGTCGTTATCACTGATCCACCAACCGAAGCTGCTCGAGACCAATCCCCAGGCATTGGCCAACAACGGATCGATGTGCGGGGCTTGACCGATCTGATTCGAAACCAAATTGGTGAGCTTATATTGCGCTTGGGAGGGGGCCGAAAACATAAGCAGAAGAAGGCCGAGGCAAGTGGCAATGGTTGTCCTGCAAAACTGCATAATAGTGTCTCCTTGGTGAAGTCAGGGTCAAAAGAAGGGTGGAACCGTCGGTGGGAATGACTGGTGCGGCCCCTTCTCTGACCTGCTGTCCGGCGATTGTAGGTCGACGCGGGACCTGGAATTGTCCGGGATTTGTCGCTAGTTTGTAAATCCTCTGCCAAACAATTCGAGCTGAGCAAATCAAGGATAATACGATCCAAACTCCGCAGGGGCACGCCATGCGATGCGGCATTGCTTCTTGTAATCGTCTCCGATTTTCCTAGACAAGGAAGCCAGGGCTTCTACTGTTGTAAAAAGGCGGCTGGACGTTATCGTGCTTGCAGTCAGGCTCGCTCGCGTGATCGCTATCGTCGCTACGCTGCCTACCGTTACCTCTCAATTCGACGATCTCCCCCGACTGATACGAACAGCCAGAGGACCTTCTTTCTGACGGTATATTAAGCTCTCAGAAATGAGACGCCCCGTGCCCGATTGTCTCGCCGCCTTAGAAGCCCAACGTACTCACCTATTGCGGGAGTTCCTCAACTTGGGCGATCTCCGTCCCGGCTCCATTACCGCGACTCGACGTCTCTGTGGCAAACCCACCGGCATTGTGCCCGGCCCAATGACCCCGGACCTGACCCTCAGTTCCGCCTCACTCGCAAAGTCAAGGGCAAGACTGTCGCAAGAAATGTGGTGCAAATGTGAACTCATTCTGATTACACTCTGTCATTAGAAAAGGCCCCTTTCTCGGGACGTTAACTACGAGTTGACAACGCAGTTATGCCCGAAACACGGTCTTTTTCTACTCCTAATTTTGCGTGGCGACTCTTTACTTGTTCACCCCGCGTGAGAAATGCGGGCTAGCCGACTTGCCGGCAGGCGCATCGTTTCCCGTGACATACTGCACGTTTCACTCATACGTGTTATGAGCAGTTGTACTTTGCACGATGGATCATTCGAGCTTGCAACGAGTAGCCAAATCCAATGAGATGATCAACGGCTGCCGAGGAAAGGCCAAAGCCGACATGAAAGTCGATCTGCTGGTTAGGCGTAATCTTAAAGGCCGTCCCGAGATGCAGCAGATGTTGTGGAGTACCCCGCTGCGGAAAGTCGCCGGCGTACTCGATAAAGGCGTCCCATCGATTGGTAATCTGACGATCGAACAAGAAACTAGGTTGGCCGATTAAATTCCGAGTAGCACCCTGGGTCGGCCAGGAGAGCGCAAACATACCAGCAGTGGTCCAGTTCTTGGAAATAGGATGCGACCAGGGCAACAGGAATTGTGGGTCATAGCCATGACTGGATATGGTCTTCGCTCCCGTAGGGAAACTCAGCATAACAATGACTGAAGCGTCGAAACTCTCTGAGCTTGCGACAAGCTGCTGCTTCACACCCAGGCTGAGGTTGCCCCAACCGGAAGCGAAATTTCTTTCCACATTGCTGTTTTGAAAGTAGTCCGGAACAGCGAAACGAAACTCAGCCTTCGAAGACAGTCCGAAGCGGACAAGAGTCTCAGGAAAGTCGAAGCTGCGCTGTCCCTGGCTGCCGGTTTCCGCGAGCCCGTTCTCGAGCAGTAGGTAGCTTTTCGGCGCCACACTACTCGAATCGGTGATGGCAGGGCGATCGGTTGTGATCGTAGGCGGCGCGCTGGGGGCGCTTGCCTGATCTTGACCGCACAGCGATGCGGTTCCAATGAGAATCCAGGACAGCCGCAGGCCGACAATGAGAAGTTGATGGCGCACGTGCAACAAGTACTCACAATTGCACCCGGGACGACTAGCTCTTCAGGCGCGCAGATGATATGGAATAGATACGACTGTGATTCGCTGGTTTCCGTGGAACAGCAACAAAGCCCGAATCGCTTCCGGCCGATTATTGTGCAGCAAGTAGTGATACCAATGGCTCTCCACCAGCTCCGGAATCAGCATGGTGATATTGCGATTGGGATGAGCACTCTGCTGTTGAATTGCATACTCCACGATCGGCTTCACGATAAACCGATATGGCGAATCAAGCACGACCAACTTGGGCAGAGGAAGACCGGCCTCGCGCGCAGGTTTCTCCACCAGATCTGCCCATTGGCGGCACATGCTGAGCGTTTCTTCCCCGAAATGAACATGAAGCACTTGAATCTCTTTCGATAGAGTCCACGCGTAGCGCAGCGCTCGTTCGGCAACCAGGCTCCAGCGATCCAGAGGCAGAAGAACGATAGGTTCTGAAAGTTCGTTCGTATGGATGGGGGTGGTAATGTTGATCTCCTGCCCTACGAGTGAATAATGGCGCTGCACTGATCGCATCATCCAGATCAGGACAGGAATCAGCAGAACAGTGATCCAGGCTCCGTCAATGAACTTCGCAACCAAGACGACCGCTGTCGTGATTCCGGTGGCCAAAGCTCCGAGTCCATTCAGGAGCATGCTGCGCCTAGCACCGGGTCCACCGGTGCGACTCCAGTGCATTACCATTCCCGCTTGGGAG
>JASHRB010000693.1 GCA_030037575.1 Candidatus Sulfotelmatobacter sp.
ATGTTTTCCATGGCCGCAAATCCCTCCGCGGTGTATCCCTCGGTGCCGATATATCTATCTTTGTAAAGCATGTAATTCTCCAACACCAGCCCGCACTGCGGATCAAAATATGTTCCTTTCTCCGCCATCAGCTTCAGATCTTCATGGCTGGCTAATGTGCCGTGCTCAACTTCGGTGCAGCCGGCCAGGGTAGCAGCCCGCACGGCGTCTTTATAAGCATGAACCAGAGTGCGCAGCCCCTGTTTTTTAGCCTCGTCGCAAGCGGCGTTCAGCTGCTCCTGCGAAAGCGTCATGCCGCCACCCTGCCGTATCGATTTCGAAGCAAAAATCTTGATCAGGTCGGCACCCGCCGCTTTTTGCTTTCTGACGAACGCGCGGATCTGCTCGGGAGTTCCGGTCGCCTCTCCCTTGCCTTCGAGTGGCTCGACCGCCGTAAGGATGCGCGGCCCGGGTATGATTCCCCTGGAAATTGCGTCTCGAAGAGGCACATCATTCGGCGCGCCCACGCTCTCGACCGTGGTGAATCCCGCCATTAGCGTTAGCCATGCGTTGGAAGCCGCTCGGTATGCATCATCCTGCGTTGTACCCCCGGTCCCGGCATTTTTACCATCTTTGCCGAAAATCCACGTTATGTGCACGTGGGCATCAATCCAGCCCGGCAACACCGTCAGGCCGCGCAAGTCATAAGCCGCGACGGCGTTGGTACAGCTGGCTACCGCCAAGATTTTCGGCCCCTGCACGGTGACGCAGACATCGTGCAATGCGTTCCCTTTACCATCCAACAGCGTGCTGGCGGCCAGAACCATGCTGTGGTTCGCCGCCGCCGTCTGAGCGTAAGTCTTCGTCGTCAACGAGCAAACCACCAGAACGTTTACGATGAATACGGGAATCGAGGAAAGTCGCATCGCTTCTCCTTGTCAAGCGGAACTGCACAGTCGAGTAAGCAGGATCTCAGGAACAGATCCCCGCATGCCATCGCCACCGTCGTGCCAATGCAGTTGAAGCAGTTTCACTCCGGCCGAAGCCATTGGATGATGGCAATCGAGGGTGGGATGGATCAGCACGTCGCCCGCAATCGCTCGTGTGCGGCCGGCACAACCCGATTCCTCAAAGCTGCCCGCAAGTGCAACCGTTGCGTAGGCGTGCGGATGACGATGGCGGGGGAGATGGAAACTCGAGGGCAGCGTTTCAATTCCCGGAGCGACGCGGCGAAGCTGGAAGTTTTTCGCGGCTGCAACCATGGTTGAAATACTAAAACAAAGTTGGCTCCCTGGCGGAGACCACGCAGGGCATGGAAGAATGCTTAGACTTTCGGCTGGCGCCTGGCAGCCGGGCGGTGCAGCATGCGAAATCGTACTCCCCTGTGAGCTGGAGCTTGCTCTCGGATCGATGCGAAATGGGTTGGGGCGGCGAATTCGATCGCCTGTCCAGAGCCTCGAGGTCTCTCTTGGAAGGGCGGCCATTCGCCAGCTTGCTCTCCTTTGAAGATTCAGAACTGGATGCGTGCTGCGAATTGCAGACGGCGCATCGTCGTTCCATCCTGGGAAGCGACGATGTTCTGGCTGAGCCGCTTTCCGAAGTCGTGAAGTTAAGACCTGCCCACAATGTAAGGATTGATGCTGGTTCGGCCTGATGGCTACGTCGCTTTCTCCTCGCACCATGCGGATACCGCAGCCTTCGAAGCAATGAGTCAGTCCTTGGCCGCCAAGTGATGCCCTCGGCAACCGCCGCGCAAAGGGCGGCTTGATCGGGATTGGGTTTCCCCTTCGGAATCCCCTCTCCCCTGCCCTTCAACTCATGTCTGGAGCACACGACGCCACCGTAGGCTATGATGGGCGACGTGCCGCGCCGCCTACGCCTGCTTTCTTTTGTCGCGCCCATGCTCACGGTCGCATGCGGATGCGTGACCGTGTTCGCCCAAATTGAAACCCTGCACGCCGCCTTCAATTCAGCTCTGAAGGAACGGGGCATCGTCGGCGGCGGATTTACTTTCGTTCATGGCTCGGCGGCTCCGGCAGAATTCTTCTACGGCGAAGCACGGCAGGACACTCATCAGCGCGTGGATTCAGAGACCACCTACAATTGGGCCTCAATCACGAAGACCATGACCGCGATTGCCATCTTACAGTTGCGCGATCGTGGACTGCTCTCGCTCGATGCTCCCGCGGTTCGCTACCTGCCCGAACTGCGCCAACTGCACGACGCCCACGGCTCGATCGAGGACATCACGATCCGGCACTTGCTCACGCACAGCGGGGGATTTCGCAATCCTACCTGGCCGTGGGACTGTGACGATGCGAGCGACTGTAATTGGCAGCCGTTTGAGCCGACGAGATGGGCACAGGTGGCTGCGATGTTGCCCTATACACACGTCGAATTTAAGGCCGGAAGCCGCTGGAGTTACTCGAATCTGGGCTATGTATTCCTCGGTCAGATCATTGAACGGCTCAGTGGCGATGATTTTGAGGTGTACGTCGACAAGAACATCCTCAAACCCCTCGGCATGACCAGGAGTTACTTCGATCGCGCACCCTACTTTCTGGAGAATCACGTTTCCGCCAGTTACCTGCGCTCGGGTGCTACGCTCACGGCACAGCCCTTTAACTTCGATACGGGCATCACCACATCAAACAGCGGGCTGAAATCCCCTATCCCAGACATGGAGAAGTATGCCCGTTTCCTGATTGGCGATCCGAAGGAGCCCGTCTACCAGGTAGTGCTTAAGCGTTCTTCCCTGGAAGAGGCATGGACCGGGATACTGCCGGCGGTTGAGCCGGGA
The DNA here is from genome assembly GCA_030037575.1 of Candidatus Sulfotelmatobacter sp. Lineage (GTDB taxonomy): Bacteria > Acidobacteriota > Terriglobia > Terriglobales > Acidobacteriaceae > Sulfotelmatobacter. The sequence continues at coordinate 2,780 of JASHRB010000693.1, forward strand.
CAACCACCCACGCCATACACGGCAGGCCCCTCTGGCCAACAACCCAAAATGGGCCTGGGATTCTTCGTGTTCGACGCGGGAGGGAAGCGGTACGTTTATCACGATGGCGATCAAGGTGGATTCTCCGCAGAGCTGCTGGTCGATCCGTCTGGAAAAAGCGCGAGCATCGTGGTGGTGAATACCACCGTGATGGTGGCGCCTTCACCAAACGATAGGCTACATCCGGCATCAAATACCCAGCCCGATCCGGGCAGCGACCTGCGCCAGGTGCTGCGCAGGATGTTGGTGGAATCGGTTTTCCCGGTATACGCGAACAGGAATTAACCTTCGTTCTAAAGTGCTGGGAAGCGTCCTCGCGTTGCTGCATGGTCGCTGCCAGACGTTTGCGTTGCGTGAGAAAAGCCTCAAGTCGGGTGGCCCCCGCTCGCTTTGCGTGGTCCCTCCGGTCGGTTCGGTCTGCATCGCGTCCCGGAAGCCTGCTTCTGCTAGGCGTTGCGCCCGAACGCAATGAAGCCGCCAATCACCGACATAAAGTGACCAGATTGACGGGCTGCACGTCATGATTCGAGCCATCGCGTTGCTCGATCGGTATCGAGCAACCCTTGCTCAATCGCTTGCCCGACGGAGGCTCTCAGATCAAACGCGCTTTCGACCAAGGACAAGTCAGCGAAGTTTCGCACCAGCGGCGTGGCTTCTACATCCACTAGCTCGCGGTCGATAAAGCACCCATTGAGTCGATGGCCGATAGAACCATTATGAAATGCGTAACGCGGCTTGTATCGTAGTCCGGTGCATCGATAATGAACAGATCAAGATCTGCCTCGCGGCTGACAAGCCTTCGGCCAGCTTTCAGCACTCGAACCATCTCGCGCAATGCCGAAGCAGGGTGGGGTGAATGTTGAAGCAATCGTTCGGCTCTGATGGCCTCGAAGCATCCCTCCCGGAAACCGAGCTGCTGCACATCTCCCTGAACAAAACTCGCATTCAAACCACATTCTCGCGATCGCTCCCTAGCGGTGGCCATCATTGTCGAACTTACACACCGATCGGCCTTTTCAGAAGGATTTTGATGTTGTCCATGTCAAGGTCATCACCGTGCGAGATACATGCTG
>JASHRB010000694.1 GCA_030037575.1 Candidatus Sulfotelmatobacter sp.
GTTGAGGATGATCCAGCCAACATTGAGTGCGATGGCCAGCGCGACCAGGCCGATGCCCAGGCAGACAAAGAAGACGATGGTTCCGCGGCGGCTGGCGATGTGCATGAGACCCGATCCAGCCTGATTTTAACTCCGGCCGCCTCGGAAGGATCGAGAGCGGTACAAGAGTTAAAACTAAAGCATAGAGCCACCGGGTCGCACGAATTTCCCTCCGCGAGACCGGGTGGCTTCCGGGCTGAACCTCAATACCCCCGGCGGCTAATCCCCGGCTGCCGCGCCCTCCGCCAGGGGGGTCGTAATCAGCCGCCCATTCGGAGCTGCTACCCCGCCCTTTTGCAAATCCGCCAGCGTAACCCGTTTCACGTCCCAGGCCAGTCCCAGTTGTTTCAGCAGCCAAATGCCGTACCAGTTCGTGTCGATCTCGTACCAAGTAAAGCCGTGCGCCGCGGACGTTGGGTGGGCGTGGTGATTGTTGTGCCATCCTTCGCCAAAGGTCATCAAAGCCACCCACATGCTGTTGGTCGAAAGATCGCGCGTGGCGAACCGTCGCCTGCCCCAAGAATGGGTGGCGGAATTCACCAGCCAGGTGCAGTGCAGGCCGAACACCGTGCGGAAGAAGGTTCCCCACAGCAGCCATGGCCAACCGCCGATGGCCAGCAGAACCATGCCGACAATGATCTGCGGAAGGTAGTGATACTTCGTGATCCACACGTGGAATTTATCTTTGGCCAGGTCGGGAACGTAGCGAGCCAGCGTGGTGGTGTCATGGTGCATCGACTTGCCCATCAGAATCCAGCCCATGTGCGCCCACCATTTGCCGTCGATGGGCGAATGCGGGTCGCCATCCTGATCGGAAAACTGATGGTGAATGCGGTGCGTCGCCACCCAGAAAATCGGCCCGCCCTCCAGGGCTAGCGTCGCGCAAACGGTCATCAGGTATTCGAGCCACCTGTCGGTCTTATAACCCCGATGGGTCAACAAGCGGTGGTAGCACATGCCGATCCCCAGGCTGCCCGAAATCCACCAGAGCAGCAGGGCGACAAAAACAGCTTTCCAGGAAAAGAAAAAAAACGCCGCCACGGCGCCGACGTGAAAGGCCGCCATAAAAATCGCCGTGACCCAGTTGACTTCACCATTGGCTGCTGAGCGTTTTTCAAGGCTTTCGAGTTGCATGTTCGAGAAGGGTCCCCGTGAGCTGGTTTTGGATGCGCTTGCGCTTTTTCTAACCTAACAAGGGAGCGGGAAAGACACTGTAATAGTTGTGTAATAGCGGCCAATTTGAAGAATTACCGAAGTACTAGGAACCTCGTGTACTGAGACCCGGCGCGAATCAAAGGGCGGTGGGAGACGGCGCTTTCGAGCACAACAGAATGCCTTCCCTGCTCCTGACCGCCACTGCCGGGTGCAGGCACGGTTGAACATCGGGTTCACGGCGCTTTCCATTTCTTCCCCCGAAACGTCTTTCCGGTGCGGGCCGATCGACCCTTTGCGTCTAAAGCGATGGGCGAGCTCCCAGAACATATCGGCCACCGGCATTTCAACCGTTGCTCCCGCCTTAGGGCACGGGCGAAGGCGGAGTCGACGTCTTCGGGGTAGATGTGCAGCTCCATGCCCGATCCTCCCGTCGATTGCGCAGAAAGCCAGCCCCCACGGCGGAAATTCGTCAGCCAGCACAAAAATGGAATCTCCGATGCGCAGGCGGGCGCGCACCGTCCTGCAGGGGGTCATGTTGTGAGGACCGTCGGGATTGGTTTAAGGGACATTTCGGCTTTCTGGGGGAATTCGGAAATGGCGGCCACGAAGTTTACCCCAAAATCGAGATCGCTTGTCACCCCAGACCAGTTCAATTCGCATTCTCGAAGTGGGCAATAAGCAGCGATAAAACTGACGTGCGGATTGATGCCGGGTGGGCTGGCTCGTGGCCATGGGGATGGCGGGTTCGGTAGCGAAGTCGCCGGGCGGCGGTCAGAAAAATCTGGTCACGCCTTCTTCCAGCACGACCACTCTGTCTTTAATTCCGGCGGCGCGAGCTTCTTTTTCGAGCAATTGCAGGGGTTCGTCCACAGGCTCGTGGGAAAGACGGAATGTTCCGTAATGCATGGGGACCATCCAGCGGGCGTTCAAATCGAGGAAGGCGCGCGTAGCATCGCCCGGATCGGTGTGAACATTGCGAAAGCTGGACGGATTGTACGCCCCGATGGGGAGCAAAGCCAGCTCCGGCGAAAGCCGCCGCCCGATCTCCCGAAAGCCGGAAAAGTACGCGGTATCGCCCGCGTGATACAAGGAATGCTTCCCGCTGCGCAATACATAGCCGCCATAGCCCCGGTGCGAGTCCTTCAGAATGCGCGCTCCCCAATGGCGCGAGGGAACGTGGGTGACCGAGACGGCACCATGCCGCGAATTCTTCCACCAATCGAGTTCGATGATTTCGGAAAAGCCCAAATCGGAAATCAGGTCGGTGACATGGGTCGGAATAATAATGACCGGGGCTTTTCCGCGCGTACGCAAATTGTTCTGCACGATTGCCCGCAACGATGGCCGGTGCAGGTGATCAAAATGAGCGTGGCTTACCAGCACCAGATCGATGGCAGGCAGATCGCGAACCCGCAGACCGGGGCGGCGCAGCCGCTTGAGGACAAACAGCCAGCGCGCGAAGTTGGGGTCGATCATCACGCTGAGCCCGCCCAACTGCACAAAAAAGCTGGAGTGGCCGATAAAGGTGAGTCCCAGTTCCCCGTGGGAGACAAGGCGCGGCTTGTGGGTTTCGCCGCTGCGGGGAGTAACCGCCGAGTGGCGAACCAGCTTTCCGAACTGCGAGGCTCGTTTCCGCAGAGCCCGATTGCGAAGCGTTGCCCTAATCATCCTGAATGGTCTAAGTCGCGGACGAAAGTTCGAAGGCGTTGCCATTATTTTAGTTCAGCAGGGAAGTAAGCGCGCGTAATTTCAACGGTCCCCGCCAAACTTTAGAAACCTTGCCCGCTTGCCGCCTTAGGATGACCCACCATCATCGGGCATGTAAACTGTTGGCCTTGCGCCATGCCAACCTTTGCGGCGGTCGACATCGGGTCCAACTCGGTCCGGCTTAAGATCGCCCGCCTTACGCGCGGGCGGCTGCGTCCTGTGCACGAAGATCGGGAGGTTACCCGCCTCGGCGAAGGGGTCTTTCGTACCGGTTTTCTCACTCCGGAATCCATGGCCGAGACGGTCAAGGTGCTGCGGCGCTTCCATCGGGCCACGCAACAGGTGGTGACCGACAGCGTGCGGGTGGTGGCCACCAGCGCCTTGCGGGACGCCCGCAATTCGCAGGCATTTTTGGAATGGGTGCGCTCCGCCACCGGCTGGAGGGTGGAAATTATCTCCGGACTCGAAGAGGCCCGGCTGATCCACCTCGGGCTGGTCTCGAATCTGCAGGTCAACAGTTCGCCCACATTGATGCTCGATCTGGGCGGCGGAAGCTGCGAGCTGACCATCTCCGCTCGCGGGCAAATCCGCGACACCGTGAGCCTGCCCTTGGGGGCAGTCCGTCTCACCCATGAGTTTCTGGGGCACGACCCTCCGCGCAAAGGCGAACTCAAGCGCTTGCACGGATTTGTGGGCCGGGAAGTGAACCGGATCGCAGGACGGATCGTGGCCGCGAAAGTGAAATACGTTATCGCCACCTCGGGCACGGCGGCGGCGCTGGCGGCCGTGGCCGGCCATGTGCGCAAGACGCGCAACCATCGCGCCGTCGTTTCCGCAAGCGAGATGACGCGCATCGCAAAACGTTTGGCGCGGCTGCCGCTGAGTCAGCGCCGGCAAATCGAGGGCATCGGGCTGCGGCGGGCAGAGATTATTGTGGCCGGCGCCTTCGTCTATCACGAACTCCTCGATCGCTGCCATCTGAAAGCGTTCCGTTATTCTCCTTTGGGGCTGCGCGACGGGCTGCTGGGGCAGATGGCGGCAGAATACGATCGCAGCACGCGCTCGGGAAAACAAATCGAGTCGGAGCGCTGGGAATCGATCACCAAAGCGGTGGCGCATTATCGCGTGGAGATGAAGCACGCGCTCGACGTGAGAAATTCGGCGATGTTTCTTTTTTCCGCCTTGCGCTCGGTGCACGGCCTACCGCCCGAGTTTCGCCAGTGGCTGTCGGCGGCCGCCATGCTCTACGAAGTGGGGGATTACCTCAACCGCAATGGCCATCACCGGCACACCTATTACATCATCTCCAACTCGGAAATTCTGGGTTACACGCCGCAGCAACGGCGCATCATTGCGGCCATCGCCCGCTATTTGGGAAAATCCAGGCCGGTAATGGAAGAGCCGCCCCTGAAAGACATCGATCCCGCGGACCGGACCAACGTGCAGAAGGCCATCGTGTTACTGCGCCTGGCGCGGGCGCTGAACCTAGGACGGGGCCGGGCCGTGGAAAAAGTTCGGGTGCGGCACCGAGCCGCGGAGGTGCGCCTGACCCTGGTTCCGCGCCGGCGCGCGGGCGTAGATTTGGAGCTCTGGGCGATCGAAAAAGACGCAGCCTATTTCCGCGAAGTTTTCGGACGGGAGCTCTCAATCGCCGCGGCATAGAGCGTGCGCAGCGCCTTCGGGGTGAGGCACCACTGCAGAGTTCCCGAGCTGCGCCGCATCTCGACTCGGGCCACCGCCCCCTTCTTCAAATCAACCGAAGCCTCGCCACCCGATTCACTGATCGCGCTGCCCAGAAACTGGCTGAGATTGGGGTTGTGGCCGACCACCATGATCGATTCCTGGCGGGAATATTTTTCCAACAGTTTGCGGAAGTCGGCGAAGGTTGCTTCCGGACGCAGCGCATTTTCGATCTGCAGCTTGCCTTCGTACCCCATTTCGTTGCCCACCAGAGAGGCCGTCTGCGTGGCCCGCTTGAGCGGGCTGGTGACGATGACATCGACCTGGGCTTCCATCGCGGTCAGGGCCCGCCCGATGTAGCCGCATTGCTCGATACCCTCTCGGTCGAGCGGCCGCTTTTCGTCT
>JASHRB010000695.1 GCA_030037575.1 Candidatus Sulfotelmatobacter sp.
GCGTGGGCATTCTGATGCTGGTTTATGTTGTCTTTGGCGGGATGTTAGCGACGACTTGGGTCCAGATAATTAAAGCTGCTCTACTGCTAGCCTGTACGGTCGTAATCGTCGTATTGGTGTTCGCGCATTACGGATTTCACGCTGGAGAATTTTTCGCAGCCACCAGCCGTGTAACCTATCACGACCAGGGGCGGCTGATGGTGACGGACTTTCTGCGTCCCGGCATGCGTTACAAACCTCCCTCCGGGCCTCTCGACCTGATTTCGCTGGGCTTTGCGCTTCTTTTCGGATGCGCCGGCCTGCCCCACATTCTGATGCGCTTCTACACCGTTCCCGATGCGCCAACTGCACGAAAGAGCGTGGTGTGGGCCATGGTGTTGATCGGTAGCTTCTTCATCATGACTTCGATATTGGGTCTAGGCTCGGCGTTGATCGTTGGGCCAGATTATATTGTGACTCACGGCGGCACGAATATGGGAGGGCCGCTGCTGGCCTGGACTCTCGGCGGAGAAGTGCTGCTGGGAGTTGTATCGGCAGTGGCATTTGCGACAATTCTCGCGGTTGTCGCCGGATTGACCATCAGCGCTTCGACTTCCTGCGCCCACGATTTCTGGGTAAACGTGGTTCACCACGGCGTCGAGCGCAGATCGAACGAAACTGTGTTTGTGGCGCGTATTGCAGCGCTTATCGTTGGCGCGGCCTCGATTTTGTTGGCCGTTGCTTTGGGGCCGAACTCGAACTCGGGTGTGCTTGCGACCTTGGCGATGGCCGTCGCTGCGTCGGCGCATTTTCCCGTAATCCTGCTTTCGATCTATTGGAGACGTTTCAACACCGCCGGGGCACTCGCGGGCTTGTGCGCGGGCCTTTTGGGTTCGATTGGGTTGATTCTTATCAGCCCAACGTTTATGGGCATTGATTCTGCAAGCACGGTCGGGGCCGCCCGGCACCTCTTTCAAATGAATCCGTGGTTCCCGCTGGAAAACCCAGGCATTCTCAGTGTGCCCCTAGGTTTTGCCGGCGCAATCGCCGGAACGTTATTAAGCCGTGCGAGTGGCTCCGAGTCGAAATTCAACGAACTGATAGTCCGCGCCACGACCGGCCTGGGAGCCGAACCGGCCGTGGCCCTTGAATGAGCGAGCTTCATCGATATTTCGGAGGGTGCACTGACACATCCATGCCCATGCACTTCTGTCCTCCCTCGGGATGTCGTGCAGAAAAGGCAATTCGGCTGATTCCGGATTGCCGAAGATCACCGTCATTCCCAGATCGCGCAACAGCTGATATGTGACTTCCCTTACACTGCTCACGCGTTTCCCGCGGTCAACTGGAATCGCCGCAAGGTTACATCGTTTGGGCCGATATGCTAACTTCTTGCGAATGGGCGCCGCAAATTGCCCCGCACAAGTTTTCCGCTCTTTCTAAGGAGGTATGGATGCTCGCCCCAGACACGGCCATGACTAGCCTTGACGCAGTGGTCAGAGATTATGCATTTCCGGATGTTCACATCGGAGCCACAGAGAGCGAATCTCCGTGGGTGCCGTTCAAGGGCAACTGCGCAATTCGCCATCTCGCTTTCGACGTGAGAACTAATATGTATGCGAACGTATTATGGGTGAAGCAAGGCGGAATGCTGGGCCGGCACCGTCATCGCGGACGGGTGTTTGGCTACACGGTCGAGGGCAGCTGGCGTTATCTGGAGTATGACTGGATCGCCCGCCCAGGCAGCTATGTGCAGGAGAGTCCCGGAGCCATCCATACGCTTGTTTCCGACGAAGGAATGAAAACGATCTTTTGGCTCAACGGTTCGCTCGAGTTTTTTGACGACAACAACAATTTGTTAGAGACACTCGACGTGTTCTGGTTCATCAATCATTATGTGACCCACTGCAAAGAGCACGGCCTGGAGATCAACAAGAAGCTTTTCGTTTGACGCGCGCTACGCCGTTTTTCGCAGAGGCTGGCGGCCGAGGACCCGCCGGGTTGAATTCAGGAAGGAAAGCACCGCCGGCGACTCCTCGTCCTTTCGCCACGCAACGTAGATTTCGATCTTGGCCTCGTTCTCATTCAACTTCACTGCGGCCAACTCGATGCCCTCGACCGAGCGTGTGGTGAGCGCTCCCACGCCGATGTAGATGGCCTTGCCGGAAGCCACCATGACGGCCCCCGCTTCTTCGTGCGACTCCACATGAGTTACGGCAAAATGCGGGGTAAGGCCCTGCCGGCTGTACAAAGCCAGGATTTTGTCGTAGAGCCCGCTGGAAAAATTACGATCGAAAATAATCAAGGGCTCGTCGGCGATTTCCTTCAGCCGTACCGATTTGCGGTGGGCCAAGCGGTGCGTTGGAGGAAGCACGACTGTAAATTCTTCTTCGAAAAGAAGCTCGCAATTCAGATTTACCTGGTCGATGGGCGGACGCAAAAAGCCAATGTCGATCTCGCGTTTGTTGAGCAATGAACTCTGAGAGCTCGAAAAGACATCCTTGCATTCGATGTTGACGGCAGGGAAGTGCTTGCAGTGGTCGATCACCGCATGGCCGACCACGCCGCCCAGACCCGAGGCGATGCCAATCCGGACCAGGCCGGATTCTCCTTTCTGGGCGTGACGCGCAGCTTCGGTCGCATGTCCGGCTTGTACCACGAGCTTTCGAGCTTCATCCAGGAATACGTGTCCGGCCTTGGTGAGCTGCACACGGCGCTTGTTGCGCACGAAAAGAGAGACGCCGAGATCTTCTTCTAACTGCCGGATTTGCCGGCTCAAGGGTGGCTGCGCGATGTGCAGCTCCTGGGCCGCCTTGCTGAAGTTCAGATATTCAGCGACCGCAAGAAAGTAGCGAACGTGGCGTAATTCCACGATGCGGTATTTTATACCTGCTGAGTATTATTGCGAAATGGTTTTTTCAGAATTAGAGTTCGCGCTTGCTTACGAGCGAAGAACGGCAGCATGGGGTGGCTTATCTCCGCTCCTGCATTTCGCGCAGCTTGAAGCGCTGCAGTTTGCCGGTCGCGGTCTTGGGAAGCTCGGGCAGAAATTCGATCCAGCGCGGGCGCTTGTACGCGCCAATTTTCTGCATCACCCAATCTTGCAACTCGCGAATCAGTTCGTCGCTGGGAAAAAAAGTAGGCCGTATCACCACGTATGCCGCCGGTTTGGTTAATTGGCTGCCATCTTTACGCGCAACCACCGCAGCCTCTAAAACTGCGGGATGGGCGATCAACGCGCTTTCCACCTCCGCGGGACTCAACCATCGGCCGTTTACTTTGAACAAATCGTCGGCGCGTCCCGCGTACCAGAAGTAGCCGTCGTCACTCTGATAATATTTATCGCCGGTGCGAAACCATGCGCCTTCGAAAGTCTGCTTGGTTTTTTCGTGCTGGTTCCAGTAACCGGAGCAGATCGAATCGCCCTTGATCAGCAGAGAGCCGATTTCGCCGCGTTCGACTTCGCGGCCTGACTCATCGACCAGCTTCGCTTCATAGCCCGGAATAATCTTGCCGCTCGATCCTGGGCGCACCTTGCCGGGAAGGTTGGAGATCACCATTTGCAGGGTTTCGGTGGAGCCGAGCGCGTCCAGAAGTTCAATTCCAAACCGCTCTTTGAAGCGCTCGAACAACGGCGCGGGCAACGGTTCGCCGGCCGAGATCGCGTGACGGATGCTCGACAGGTCGAACTCCTTTCCATCCCGCCGATGATGTGCGAGCAAGGCCGCGTAGTTTGACGGAACGGAGAAAAACAGAGTGGGACGATAGCGCTCGATGTTGTCGTAAATGCCGGCGGCATCCGGCCGTGCCGGAGATAGAATCGTCGCGGCTCCGCAGGAAAGAGGAAAGTAACCGGCGTTTCCAAGCCCATAGGCGAAAAACAGGCGGGCTACGCTGTAGCAGCGGTCGCGCTCATTCATGCGCAGAATGTTTTTGGCGTAAAGCTCCGAACACACGACCATGTCGTGATGGAGATGAATGCACGCCTTCGAGTTTCCCGTGCTGCCGGAAGAGTAGAGCCAGAACGCGGCGTCGTCTTTGCTGGTCTGCGCGGCTTCGAGTTGCGGATCGGCAGATGACATCAACTGCTCGAACCCCAAATGGCCGGAATTGCGTTCGGCGCCAATCACGATGAGATGCTGCAAATAGGGGAGTTTCTCCTTTGAAATCGCCTGCACTTGCGGCAGCAGCGTGTGATGCGCGATGAGCACACGCGCGCGCGTGTCGTTGAGCAGGAATTCATACTCATGCGATTGCAGATAGGTGTTGGCCGGCACGGCCACCGCGCCGATCTTGATGGCGCCGAAGAATGCATAGAGGAACTCCGGAGAATCGGGAACCAGAATGGCGACACGTTCCTCGATTCGCACGCCAAGTTCCCGCAGCAGGTTGCCCGCACGGTTTGTCTGCTCCAACAGCCGCTGGTAGCTGATTTTTTCATCGCCACATTCAATCGCAATGGCGGCGGGTCGCCCTTCGAGGACGTTACGGTCGACGAAGTAACAGGCAACGTTGAAAATCTCGGGAAGTGCGATCAACTGGGCTACCTTCTCCGTCGGCTGGCAGACAAAAGCGGCTTGAGCAAACGGCGGGGAGTATAGCACGCCCTCAACCCGGCCGAGACAGTCTGATACGATCTTTGAGCATGCAGCGCGCCGGTAATTGTGTGTGAACAACCACTTCACATTGACGAGCGCCACGGGTCCGGGCGGTGTGATGCGCCCAAGACTCGCTGCCCCCGGAACTTGGGCCAGCCCCTTGCGCACCGGCGAAAAGCCGCGATCTGCGCTGATTTTGAGCCTCATACTTAGCTGGTATGACAGTCGAACCAAAGATGTATTGGACAGTTTTTTGCTT
>JASHRB010000696.1 GCA_030037575.1 Candidatus Sulfotelmatobacter sp.
GCTACAGCGCGCTCGTTCCCGGAACCGCGGGCAAGCGCCGCGAGGAGCGCGGGAAGTATCTGTGGGTTTTCTCGAAGCAGGCGAACGGAGATTGGAGGCTGATTGCCGAATGCTGGTGCAGCGACCTGACGCTGAGTGCGGTCGAATCTGACTTTACAAAAGTCGCGATGCCGTTAGCTTCCAAAGCGCCGCCGAAAAAAACTAGCCTGGCGTAAAACTTGCTTTTAACTTCATGGCGACACCCCGAGCTTGGCCAGTTCGTGGCGCAACTGCTCGAGGTTTGCCATTTGAATCGTGACCATCCCAAGGCTCGCGGCGCATTCCAGATTCAACGCGCGATCATCGATGAAGCAGCACCGATGCGGATCGATTTGGGTGAGATCAATGGCCAGCTTATAAATTCCACTCTCCGGCTTGCGCAGCCCGACGAAACATGAGCTGACAAAAACCTGAAAGATTTGGCGCAGCCCGAATTTCTCGATGCGATATACGTTCAATTCGCGCGATTCATTGTTGATGGTGCCCATGAGGTACTTGCGAGAATCGGCCACGGCACGAGCGAAGGCGAGAACCTCGGTCATCGGCTTCGAGAGCGAATAGATGTAGTCGCGAAACTCTTCGGGGCTGAAGGAGCGGGCGCGATAAAAGACGGTACTCTGCAAATAATGTTCGAGCGAGATTTTCCCGCGCTCAAACGACGAAACCACCATCTCGTGCCGCGAGTGAAACTCTTGCTCATCTAAAGCGAACTGCGCTAGCGCAGCCCTGCGTTCGGTGTGGTCCCAGGCATTGGTGAGAAGCACGCCTCCGACGTCCCAGAAGATCGCGTGAATCGCCGACAAATCAAATTCCCTTCGCGAAATGACGAGGTATTTTTATCATAGCGCGAGACCCGGCCGTGGTTATTGCATCTCCAGATATCCCAGAGTCAACTGAGTGTTGTCGGTCTCGATTAAGATCGCCTCGCTGCTGTTGACCAGATACAAAGCGTAATCGTTTGCGGTCGCGTAGGAGGCGGGATTCAGACCGGAGAGAGTTCCGGTGAATATCCCGTTCGACGCGGCCGTGATGCTGCCGGAGACAGCAAAATCCGTCGCTCCACTGCCGAAGTCGGTGAATCCGGCAAAAGCGTCAGTGGAGCTGTCCGCGGTGCTGGTGATCGCTCCCAGCGCAGATTCCGGTCCCAACGCGCCGGAAACACTCGCCAGCTGATCTGCGCTCATGGCGAAAGTCCCGCTGAAAGACGATGCCGAGAAGGTGGTGATGGTTCGTTGCAGTGCGCGCCCGGCGACCACCTGCGTGGTCGTGCTCGTGGGCGCGCTGGATAGTACTAACCCTTGGCCGTTTCCAGTCAAATAGAACTCAAACTGATAATTAAATGTGGCACCGGCGTCTGAGAGACTCGAGAAAGTGGCGCGGCCGGTTGGATCAACAGTGTACGAACCCGTGAACGCGGCCGGAGTTTGTGTGCCGCTGCCAGTCAAGTCATTCCAGTTCAGCGTTCCCGTGACGGTGCCGCCAGTATTCGCCGTCAGCACGCCCCCGATCTGCAGTGGACCTTTGCCGTCTTCGCCCGCTGTGCCGAATACGAAACTGTCTCCTGCGATTGAAGTAGCGCTGAAGGTTCCGGTATTCGGGGCTTGGCTCAACGCCGTCCCGCCCAGCACGCCCTGAAAACCATCGCGCGAGGTCTCAACCATGCGGATGTGAACCCCATCGACGAGGTAGCCGGCAAAATAGACCGGCTGAAACGTCGAGCCCGTCCCCGGATTCAGTTGAAATACCACGCGGCCGAAGCTGTCCGGAGTCGAAACCGTGCTCGCTCCCAAGGCTTGGGCGCCGCTGAAGGCAAAATTGTCGTTCACGTCGATCACGCTGCCTGCGCCCGACATGGTGCCCGATCCATCGATGTTCAGCACACCCCCAATGCCTGCCGGCCGACCGTTGACGTTTACTCCATCCGTGGTAAAGGCGTAGCCGCCGGAGGGAGCGGCAGTGCTGGTTTGCAGGTCAAGCGTACCGATGGCGATCGCACCGTTCACTTCCGTAATCAGCATTCGCGATGCAGAAACGATCGCACCCCGAATCGTCTCAACGCCTTGATCGCCTACGTTGAGATCCTGGGTATTGATCGTGATCTGCAGATTTCCGTCGGGAGTAGTGGAATAAGCGCCGCCGAAAACCTGATCGGAGAAATACGAACTTGCGCCGGCATTTTGATCGATCAGGTAGCTCACCAAGTCCTGCTCGCCGCCCACGATCGCACCGTTTTGCGCGACCAACGCTCCGGCCACATCATTCGCGCCCGAACCAACCGGTCCGGACAGGTGAAACACGTACGTCCCGTTCGACAAAGTTCCAGCGGCAACGGTGATCGCGATCTTCGATGAGACGGACTTCGCGGGATCAGTCACGGAAGTCGCCGTGATGGTTACAGTGCTGCCGGTGGGAATCGCGAGCGGTGCTGTGTAATTGGTTTGTTGTTCGTTGATCGTGGTCGTGGGGTTGAACGAACCGCACGATGAACTCGCACAGGTTACGGTCCACTTCACCTGTGGGTTGGCGGAGACATCGTTGGCAATCTCTGCGGCCACCGCCGCCGTGGCGCCGATTTGCAGCGAGGCCGGGGGCACGCCGAAGAAAGAAACCATGATCGCCTGCGCAGGCGTAATGGTGATGGAACCGGAAACGGTTTGGCTGCTGTTGTCGGCGAGAGTCGCCGTGATCGTCACGGTGGTCCCCGAAGGAATGGAGGATGGCGCGGTGTAGTTGGTGACCGCGCCGCTCGCCGTCTGAGTGGCGCTGAATGATCCGCATGCGCCTTTGCTTCCGCAGGTGACCGCCCAATGGATGACTGCCGCGGCTGGATTGTTACTCACGGCCACGCTGAGAGGCACGGTGGCGTTGACCGAGAGCGTGGCGGGTGGCGCGATGGAAAAAAGCAGGGAAGTCGGTTCGGTCGGCGCCGGCGGCACGGTGAAAGGGAAGTACGGTCCGCCTCCACATCCGGTAATCATCGCCACGCCGAAAAAAAGCATCACCCGGCCAAGTCTCATCGTTTTGTGGTGCGCCTCCGTAAAAATCGCAAACATTAACCTTACCAGATCATCCACTGCGTCGTATGCAAAGACCGGAACCGGAGTTTAGCAGGGGAGTTCCTGGGATCATGCAATGCTTGGTTGAATTTGATAGATGCGTAGACGCTGCCTTAAGATAGCTGAATTCGCTAAAACAACGCTAAGGAGCCGGGTGGAATGGCGGTTTCTCTGGTCACAGGTGGAGCAGGGTTCATGGGTTCGCACGTTGCCGAGCGCTTGCTGGGCATGGGGCACAAGGTCGTCGTCTTAGATGATCTAAGTGGCGGTTTCATTGAAAATGTGCCGCAGGGCGCCATCTTCATTCAAGGTTCGTTGCTCGATCATGAACGGATTGACACTCTGTTCCGCAAATATTCCTTTACTTACGTGTATCACCTCGCCGCTTATGCCGCTGAGAGCTTAAGCCATTTTATCAAGCGCTTCAACTACAACAACAATCTGATCGGCTCGGCGAATCTGCTCAACGCTGCGGTGAATCATGGCGCCCAGTGCTTGGTTTTTACATCTTCAATTGCAGTTTACGGTGCTGGGCAGGTTCCCATGCGGGAAGACACGGTGCCGGTTCCCGAAGATTCTTATGGCATTTCGAAGCTTGCGGTGGAGCAGGAACTTCGCGTGACTCATGAAATGTTTGGGCTCGATTACATCATTTTTCGTCCGCATAACGTGTATGGAGAAAGGCAGAATATCGGGGATCGCTACCGCAACGTAGTCGGCATTTTCATGAACCAGCTATTGCAAGGCAAGTCGATGACCATTTTCGGCGATGGCTCTCAGCAGCGCGCATTCACGCATATTGATGATATTGCGCCGCTAATCGCCGCTTCTGTGGAGAACCCGGCGGCGAGAAATCAAATTTTCAACGTTGGTGCCGATACTCCGCATTCCATCAACGAACTGGCCACGGTCGTGGCGCATGCGATGGGCACGCCGTGTAAGATCGAGCATCTGGACGCGCGAAACGAGGTGAAGATCGCATTTTCCGACCACTCGAAGGCGGAACGCGTGTTCGGGACGAGAGGAAAGGTTCCGCTCGAAACCGGTGTTCGGAAGATGGCCGACTGGGTCAAGAAGCACGGAGCGCGGGAAAGCTCGACCTTCGAGAATATTGAGATTGAACGCAACCTGCCCCCCAGCTGGGCGCGCCTGGCAAAGGTGAGTGGCTGAACGAGCGCGCGGCGATCTTAGTAGGCGTTCTTGCTGGCAAAGAGCCTCACCACCGTCATGGTGATGATCTGCAGGTCGAAAGTGAGGCTCCAGTTACGGAGATAGTAAAGGTCATACTCTACGCGCTTGGCAATCGAGGTGTCGCCGCGCCAGCCGTTGACCTGCGCCCATCCTGTAATTCCAGCCTTGAACATGTGCCGGGAGTTGTAGCGGTCGAACTCATCGAGGAAGCGCTCGACGAAGTACGGTCGCTCCGGGCGGGGGCCGACGATACTCATGTCGCCTTTAATCACGTTGAGAAACTGCGGCAGTTCGTCCAGATTGGTCTTGCGCAGAAAAGCCCCCACGGGAGTACGCCGGGGATCGTTGTCGCAGGTCCAGCGCGTGTCGCCTTCCTCGCGGGTACCCACGCGCATGGTGCGAAACTTGAACATGCGAAAGACGCGTCCATTGAGACCGACGCGGTCCTGTGCGAAAAACACCGGGCCTCTGCTGCTGAGCTTGATGGTTAACGCAACCAACAGCGTCAGCGGCAATGTCACCAAGAGAACGATGAACGAAAACGCAATATCAAAGATGCGCTTCTGGAACAAAT
>JASHRB010000697.1 GCA_030037575.1 Candidatus Sulfotelmatobacter sp.
GATGCCGGGTGAGATGAACATACTGCAAAAGGGTATTGAGTACGCCGTCCGATCCGAGAATCGTCTTCCAGGCATACGCCCTGACCAGATAGCTGACCCACAACGGAATGATCACCAGTTGATACAGCAAATCTTTTTTCTTTCCCGCGCGGAACGACAGAAAGTAGGCGAGAGGATATCCCAGGAGCAGCGAGAAACCGGTCACCCGAGCCGCGATCCACATCGAACGCAACAGCGTTTGCCAATAGACATTGACCTGCAGCAACTGCGCATAATTACCCAGGTTCCAGGAATGCTCGATGGTCTGAAACCCCGAAACCGACCAGAAGCTGTAGCACAGCATTAGCCCGTAGGGGACCAGCAGAAACACGGCGACCCAAAGAACCGGAGGCAAGGTCACTGCCGCTTTGTAGGATCGCGAAAACATCAGATTCTTTCCCCCGACTCGCGCACCGGAATCGCGTCTTCCGAAGAGAACTCCAGGTCAACTTCCCTCGGAATGCCGGCGCCACTGGCAGTGCGCACCGTCAGAACCAGTCCGCCGCCGCAATCGACGCGAATCAGTTCGCTGGCGCCATGAAAAGCCTGTTGCACGATTCTTCCGCGAACGCGTAGGCCGCTGCTGGCGGCTGATTCTCGCGTCACTAAACGGATATTTTCCGGCCGAAGGGAAAACAGCCCCGGCCCATCCGCCAGCGATGTGGGCCAGGTCAAAACCCCGCAGATCGCTCTGCCCGAGCGAACTTCGCCCTTCAGCAGGTTGGTGTGCCCGATGAATTGCGCCGCATAGGCGGTCGCCGGTCGGCTATAGATTTCACGCGGCGTGGCCACTTGCTCAAGCTCTCCCCGTCGCAGAAGGGCAATGCGATCCGACATCACCATCGCCTCTTCCTGATCGTGGGTGACGAAGATGAAGGAGATGCCTACTTCGCGCTGCAGCGATTTCAGTTCCACCTGCATTTGCCGGCGCAGGTTGGCGTCGAGCGCCGAGAGCGGTTCATCGAGGAGCAGCAATCGTGGACGATTCACCAGCGCCCGCGCCAGGGCAATCCGTTGTTGCTGCCCGCCGCTGATTTTCGACGGCTTGGACTTGGCATGAGCCGACATCTTCACTTTTTCCAGAACCTCACTCACGCGTGACTGGATCTCCGCTTCGGGCCGCCTGGCCACGCGCAGTCCATAGGCAACGTTTTCGGCGACGGTGAGGTGCGGGAACAACGCGTAATGCTGAAACACGGTGTTTACGCGGCGTCGGTAAGGCGGAAGAACATCCAACCTTTCATCGGCCATGGAAACCTCGCCCGAGCTCGCGCTCTCGAATCCGGCGATGATTCTCAGCAAGGTCGTCTTGCCCGATCCGCTCTCGCCCAGAATCGTGAGGAATTCTCCCTCGCCCACCTCGAGAGAAATATCGCGCAGCACCACATTCTTGCCGAAGTTTTTGGCGACCTTGCGAAGGCTGAGCAGGGTTGTGTTTTTCGCCTTCTGGGCGGACACCGCCATCGCAATTTCGGAGGTAGTCATGGCCAAAGCGAAGCCAACCGAGCAAAAAGCTTGAAGCCCAAAACCGAACCTTATTTATTGCGCCGCTTTCACTTCATTCCAGATCTGGTTGTACTTCGCGCGTCGCGGCACGTTTTGCCAGAAGTACAGCCGCTTCTGGTAACTGTCCACATCGTCGAGATGCAAGCTCTTCACCTGCTCCGGCGCCATGAATTGCGCCGCCTGCGGATTGGCCGGCGTGTATCCGGTCACGTCGGTCACCTTCTTCTGCGTCTGGGCTTCGATCATGAATTCAAGAAATTGATAGGCCAGGTCCTTATTCTCGCTGCCCGCCGTGATCATCAAATGATCGATCCAGCCCGTGGTATTTTCCTTGGGAATCGTCTCCGCGATGGGAAAGTTGAGTTTGCGCAGCTGGTTCGTCATCAGCGGCCAGCCCATCGAGGCAACGATTTCATGATTCTGAAAAAGATTCGTCAGCTCGCCGCCGGTCGACCACATCTTGCGAATATTGGGCTTCAGCTCCAGCAATTTTTTCTTCACCGCATCGAGCTGCCCGTCCGTCAGGTGGTAAAGCTGCGACGGATCGGGCTGGTCAAATCCCAGAACCTGTGCGGCCATGTAAACGGTGGAAAGATCGTCCCACACGGAAATCTTGCCGCGATACTTGGGGTCCCAAAGCACACTCCAGCTGTCAGGCGGCTGCGCAAACACGGTGGTGTCGTAAAGCAAAGGATCGGGGCCCCACATGAAGGGCACTCCAAAAACCTGCCCTTTCATTCGCACCAAAGGCAGAGACGTGAGCTCGAGAGAAAGTTGCTCGTAGCTCGGAATCCTGGCTAAATCCAGAGGCCAAGCGAGACCCGCCGATGCGATCGATGTCGCCACATCGCTCGAGGGCGAAATCACATCGTAGTTTCCCGCACTGCCGCCGCGCAGCTTGGCGACCAATTCGTCGCTTGATCCCATATACGACGCCGAAACATTGCAGTGATGCTGATCTTCAAAAGCCCTAACGAACGACGGATCTGCGTAACCTTCCCACACCAGCAGGCTCAAGCTTGGCGTCTTCTTCGTGCAGGAGCCCGTGAACACCAGCGATAGCAGGAGCGGGAAGAGCGTTACTGTTTGTGGAAGCCTCATTTCAACCTCCTCAACTTTGCTGAACGCGCCCGAGTCCCAAGCCCGTTCAAAACGTCGGCGGCGTATTCACCCACAGCACCCAAGCTTCGCTTCGCCCGGGATTTTTCCAGTGATGCGGCGTCGAACTTTCAAAATAAAAACTGTCGCCGGCTTTGAGCCGGTACTCTTCGCGCTCCAGCGTGATGTTGAGCGCGCCCCGCAACACGTAAAGAAATTCCTCGCCCTCGTGCGCATAGGAATCGCCGCTTCCCGATTGCGGGGCCACCCGGAATAAATGCGGCTCCATCACGGTATTGCCCCAGGCTAGCAGCTCCATGCGCACACCTGGCCCGGCAGCGAGAACTTTTCTCTGCTCCGGTTGAACCTGCCGGCTGTTGGCGCCGCTGGCATCAAAGAAATCCAGAATATTGGTCTTGTAGAAGCGCGCCAGCTTGCGCAGTGTTCCCACCGAGCCGCTCATGTGCGAGCGCTCCAGCGCGCTCAAAAATCCCACCGAAATGCCCGCCGCCTGCGCGACTTGGGCCAAGGAAAGGCGCCGGCTCGCGCGCAACTGCCGCAAATGCGCACCGATGGCTCCGGCGTTCCCATCTGCGGCCGGGCGCATGCGGCCTTGGCGCCGCAGCAGCTCTACGATCGCCGGGGCGTTCAGCCCGCGCACCTTGCGCAAAAATCGCGCGCGCTTCAGCACTTTCACATCATCGGCGGAGTATAGGCGGTATTTGCTTTCGGTGCGCTGCGGGCGGGTCAGTCCCAGTTTTTCCCACGAGCGAATCATGGAGGGCGATACCCCCACCTGTCGCGCCACATCGCCAATCTTTAAGTAAGCTCTCGCGGAGGCATTCATGGTTCACCGCTACACCCAAACTTTCCTGGAAAGCAAGGCTTTGGTCTTCCCAGCCGGCCCGCTTTTTTCTTCTTGACAGCCCGCGTGCCCCTTCTCTAACCTTGCGGGATTATAGCAAGGTTGTCGGTTCGCACAAGCTGTCGCTTTCAAAAAGAAATTTGCCGAGATGCGGAGGTTCCATGCTGTCACCCAGAGCCCGCTGGACCCTGATGTGTCTGGAAAGCTTTTGCCTTGCTGCCCTCGTCCTCCTCATGTTTCCTGCCCGGCTATGCGGCCAGGGGGCGAACGGTCGCATCGTGGGCCGGGTTGCCGACCCCAGCGGCGCGGTGGTTGCCGGAGTCAAGGTGAGCCTGATAAATGAGGCCACCGGCATCAGCCGCAACGCGCAGACCAACGGGAGCGGTGACTACTCGTTCGTCGATGTCGTCCCCGGCACCTACACGCTTCAGTTCGAGCTCACCGGTTTCAAGAAGAACGTGCAAAAGGGAATCGTCCTCGACGTCAACCAGGTGGTGACGCTCAATTCGACGCTGCAGATCGGAACCTCGCAGGAAACCGTGGAAGTGACCTCGGAGGCGCCGCAGGTGGATACCACGAGCACCCAGCTTGGCGCCGTCATCAATGACCGCTCGGTCAACGAACTGCCGTTGAACTCGCGCGACACTTATCAGTTCCTTCAGCTTCAGCCCGGCGTGCAGGCGCAGTTGGGAAACGGCAATGGCAGCCTGTTCTACGGTTCGCAGGACACCGGCTCGGTCTCGGTGAACGGCGGCCGCACCCGGGCCAACAACTTCAGCGTCAACGGTGGCGATGCCAACGACCAATTCGTGAACTTGCCTACGGTGGAGCCCACGCCCGACAGCGTAGAGGAATTTCGGGTCATCACCAACACCTTCGATGCCGAGTATGGACGCAATTCCGGTTCCGTCGTCAACGTCATCACCAAGTCGGGCAGCAACAGCCTTCACGGCGATCTTTACGAGTATTTCCGCAACACCGTTCTTGACGCCAAGAATTACTTTGACGTGCTCGGCCGCCCCCAGTGGAATCAAAACCAATACGGCGGAACGCTTGGCGGGCCGATTAAAAAAGATCGAAGCTTCTTCTTTCTTTCCTATGAAGGCCGCCGGATTCGCGAAGGCATTACTGGCCAGCAGGTGAACGTGCCCACGGCTAGCGAGAGAAGCGGCGATTTTTCCGCGCTGGGGCCGTTCAGCGGGGGCATCGCCGATCCCTTTGTCGCGCAGGTGCTCGATGGGCGCCCCGGATGCGATGCCGCGCTGGGCAAACCTGCCGGATGGATCTCGGCCCAGCCGGTTGATCCCACCACTGGGGTCGTCGATTGGTCGACCGTTTTTCCGGCGGGCGTGATTCCTTCGGCTTGCCAGGATCCGGTCGCCGCCAATCTGATGTCGCTTTACATTCCCACGCAGAGCGTCCTGGTCCCCGTTAGCACCGACAATGAAGATCAATTCACCGTGCGCTGGGATCATAAAATCAACGACCGCCAGAATTTCACGGCGTACTACTATTTCAACGACATCCGGCAAATTGAGCCCTTCAACCAATTCGAGCAGGCGGGCGCGAACGTTCCGGGTTTCGGAAATCTCAACGACAACCGCTTTCAGCAATGGAACCTTACCCATACCTGGACGGTGACCACCGCTCTGGTAAATGAAGCCCATTTCACCTACATGCGGGAAGGCCAGCTCGGTTTCCTGACGCCCCAATTCACCAACGCGGTGACCTCTTCGTGTACCGGCGCGGCCGCGCCCTATTGCTTCACCGGAACTTCGAACTCCCCTCCCATCAACTCCCTCATTGCCTCGTCCGGGATTGCGGCGGGCAAAGCCGGCATCACTCCAGGATTGCCATCCGATCTCACCGGCGTTCCCTACGTGGATATCGGTGGGGGCGCAGTTTTTGGAAATAACTTCGAAGGTTTTCTTCCCCAGGTGGGAAACAGCTTTCAATGGTCGGACAATTTGACCTGGGTCAAAGGCACCCACACGTTCAAATTCGGCATCGATGTTCGCCGGCAGCGCTTCGATCAGTACTACTATTTCGACATCAACGGCGAATTTTCATTCGACAATACCGGGCCCAACTCAATTATCCCGACGGATGGAGATAATTATGCTGAATATCTCCTCGGTCTGGCCGACGGTTACACCCAGGGTTCTGGTCAGCGCGAAGATGTTCGCGGCACCTCCGTCTATCCCTTTGCTCAGGACAGTTGGAAGGTCAAACCGAACCTGACTTTGAACTACGGGCTTCGCTGGGAATTGGATACGCCGCCCACTGATATCGCCGGACACGTAGAGACTTTCCGTCCGGGGCAAAACTCCACCGTCTACCCGTGCGGATTGTCGGCTTTGGGCGAGAGCGAGCTGGGCGTCACCAGTTCGAGTTGCGCGGCGGCGGGAGTGCAACCGACCGGCCTCGTCGTTCCCGGCGATCCCGGCGTTCCGGCGGGCATGACCAGCACTTACTATCACGCCTTTGCTCCGAGAGCCGGACTGGCATGGAGCCCGGGCAAATCTGGCAAGACCAGCATTCGCACCGGCTGGGGAATTTTCTACAACCCAATCGAGGAGCTGGTGATGGCGCAGTTCGGCGCCGAACCGCCGTTCGGCGGTAGTTCCTCGCTGTTCGAAACTTTCTTCAACACTCCCTTTGTGTATCAGCAAGGTGGTTCGATCGCGCCCAATCCCTTCAACGGCATTCTCACGCCTACAAAAGGGCAGCCGGTCGACTACTCGCTGTTCCGTCCCATTCTTCTTTACGGCGAATTCCAGCCCCATCTGCGCACTCAATATACGGAACAATACAACCTGACGATTCAACATGAACTGGCAAACAATCTCATGTTGCAGGCGGGTTACGTCGGTTCAGAAGGCCATCGGTTGCTCGCATCGTACGATCTCAATCCTTCTATTCCGCAAACCTGCCTGGATATGATCACGCTGTACAACCAGAACCCGAACAACGTCACATCCTACGGGACGCCCACTGCCTGCGGACCCTTCCTTGAAGACAGCCAGTGGACGGTAACGGTGCCTCCGGGATTCCGGTTCCACATGCCCAATGGGCAGGTGGTCACCGGTACCGGACAAGCGTTGCAGTTCGTGGGCTTGCGTCCTTATTCCTCTCCTAGTTGCAATGCGTTTACCGGTACGGGCTGCCCGCTGGACGGCGTTCCGGTGTTCAGCGACATTTTTGCTGAAGACACGGTGGCCAACTCCAGTTACAACGCGTTCGAAGCCATGCTCGAAAAGCGCTTCTCGCGCGGGCTGCAATTCCAGGCGGCTTACACGTTCAGCAAATCGATCGATACCGGATCCACGTTCGAAGAGACCCTTGATCCCTTCAATCACGCCGCCAGCCGAGCGCTTTCGCTGTTCAACTCGAAGCAGCGCTTCGTTGTCAGCTACGACTGGGAAATCCCCGCGCGCAAATATTCAGGGTTTAAAAGCCAGTTGCTGGATGACTGGTCTCTTTCCGGTATTACCCAGTTCCAAAGCGGCTTTCCGATTCGCCTCGACACCGAAGACGACACGGAGCTGATCGCCAGCATCTTCTTCTTGGGGACCGAAGCCCCCAGTCTGGTGGCCCCGTTCCAGAAGTTGAATCCGAAGACCAATGGCAATTTCTTCTTCAACCCCAACGATTTCGCCGATCCGCCGCTCGGCCAATTCAACAACGGCACCCAACGCTCAATCTGTTGCGGCCCGGGCCTGGATGACTGGGATTTCGCCATCCACAAGAAATTCTCGATCGATGAACAGCGCTACTTTCAGTTCCGCGCCGAGCTTTTCAACATCTTCAATCACACGAATTTTTACAACCCGGACGGCCACTTTTCCGATGGTCCGACCGAGTTCGGAAAAATCACCGAGGCCCAGGACCCGCGCCTGGTGCAGTTCGCTTTGAAGTTCTATTTTTAGCCGAATGGAGTAGAGTAGAGGAAGCGCCCCGGGCGGCCCGTCCGCCCGGCATCCTAATGGCCAGCGATCCCAAATAACGCCGGCCTGAGTCATTCCGGAGCACTCTGATGTACCCCGATCTGCAAAAAGAAATCTCCACCTTCGAGCGCCGCACGCCCAAATCCGCGGAGGCGCACAAGAAAAATTCGAAGCGCATTCCGCTGGGCGTCGCCAGCAATTATCGCCACTACGATCCCTGGCCGATCTTCGTCAAAGACGCGAGCGGCAGCAAGTTCCGCGATCTCGACGGCAACCAATACATCGACCACAATTTGACCTTTGGCGCTCTCATGGCCGGACACTGCCATCCTGCCGTGATGAAGGCCGTCGAAAAGTGTCTCTCCACCGGCACCATGTATGGCATGCCGCACGACATGGAATGGGAGCTCGGGGAAGAGATTTGCCAGCGCTTCCCCGTCGAGATGTGCCGCTTCGGCAACAGCGGCACAGAAGCCACGATGCACGCCATCCGTCTCGCCCGTGCCGCCACCGGCCGCGACAAAATTATCAAATTCGAAGGCGCGTACCACGGACTGCATGATTCGGCGCTGGTTAGCGTAAAGCCGCATGCACCTGATTTTGGCGACATCAACGATCCGATTTCCGTGTCCGGCGGTCTTGGCGTTCCGAAATCCGCCCTCGCGAACGTCAAAATTGCCACGTTCAACGATCTCGCGACGGTCGAGCGCCGCTTCCAGGAAAATCCCGGGGAAATCGCCGCCATCGTCCTCGAACCGATTCTGATGAACGTCGGCCTCTGCCTGCCCCAGCCCGGATTCCTGCGCGGCTTGCGGGATCTGGCCACAAAACACGGCGCACTGCTGATCTTCGACGAAGTGAAAACCGGCGCCAAGCTCGGCTGGGGCGGTGCCAGCGAATATTTCAACCTTCAGCCCGACATGATTTGCCTCGCCAAATCCATCGGCGGCGGCCTGCCGCTCGCCGCCTTCGGCGCAAGCCGGTCCGTCATGGATCTGATCTCGCAGCACAAGGTCTTCCACGGCGGGACCTACAACACCAATCCGGTTTCGATGGCCGCAGGTCTGGCGACCTTCCGCGAAGTCCTCACCCGTGACCACTACGCGCACGTCGACAAGTTGAGCAAGAAGCTGGTCGACGGATATCGCCGGGCCATCGCCAAGGTCGGCCTTCAGGCCTACATTGCGCAAGCCGGCGCCAATGGCGCGCTGATGTTGTATCCCAAAGAAATTCGTAACTATCGCGACTGGACCACCATCGATAGCGATCTCTGGCGTCACTATTGGTTCGGCATGGTGAACCGCGGGGTGATGCCCCAGCCTTACTGGTGGGATGAGCAGTGGACGATTTCCGTGCAGCACACCGAGGCCGACATCGATGAGCATTTGGCTGCATTCGACGACATCGCCGAGGCGCTGGCCAAAGCGCAGCAGGAGCGCCTAGGCCAGCCGGTATTGGCCGCGCACTGAAAGCGCCGCCAAAGCATTTTGAGTTGAAAACTTTCACCTCATGCGGGGGCGAGTGCTTTTTGCTCGGCCAAAGGACCCGGCCGGACCGCGCGACGCGCGGCGGCCTGCCCGGAGAGGTCGGGAGGGCGCGCGGGGCTTTTGGCCAGGCAATCCGCGCGCGTTTGCTTCGCATCCATATCTGTTGCAGCGAGGACGATTGCCCGATTCATCCCAACCCGCCCCCCATCTCATCCGCGCCCTCGGGCGCCGCGACCTGGTGTTGCTTTTCGTGGTCGCCGTTTTCAATCTCAATGTCGTCCCCTCTATCGCCGCCAACGGCGGAGTCACCATCTGGCTCTGGATCGTCTCCCTGCTCCTGTTTTTCTGGCCGCAGGGCATCGCTGTCATCGAACTGGCTCACCGCTATCCCGGCGAGGGCGGCGTTTATCTTTGGGCCAAAGAGGTTTTCGGCGACTTCCACGGATTTCTCTCCGGCTGGTGCTACTGGACCAACAACATGCTTTACGTGCCGACGGTAATGCTTTACTTCGTCGGCGTGTCGGTTTTCGCCCTGGGCCCGACTCACGTCGGTCTCGCCGATAACAAAACTTTTGCGCTGATCACCTCGTTGGCGCTCATGGCCGTGCTGACCGTCCTCAACATCGTCGGACTGGGCGTCGGCAAGTGGGTCAACAACATTGGAGCGATCGGCACGTTTGTGGCAGCCGCCGTCTTGATTGGTCTCGGCATCGTGATCTGGAGCCGTTTTGGTGCCAACATTACGGCGGCAGATTTTCGCATTCCCGCCAACCCGCGTTTCGTTCTCAATTCATTCGGCGTGATTTGCTTCGGCCTGGTCGGCCTCGAACTCGCCTCCGTCATGGGAGACGAAATCAAGGATCCCAGCCGCACGCTTCCCGGCGCCGTCGCCTGGGGTGGACTCCTTTCCGGTGCTCTTTACGTCGGCGCCACGCTCACCATTCTCATCGCCATCGGCAAAAACGTGAACGTGCTGCAGGGAATCGTTCAGGCAGTTGCGCACATGGCCGGACGCGTCGGTATTGCCTGGATCACAATCCCATTCGCGCTCATGTTGAGTTTTTCCATCGCCGGCATCGGTTCGGCTTGGATGGGCGGTTGCGCCCGCATCCCCTTCGTCGCCGGTCTGGACTCCTACCTGCCCTCGTGGCTGGGCAAAGTTCATCCCCGGTACACAACTCCGTATCCGGCATTGATTGTGCAGGCTATCGTTTCCTCCTTGCTGGTGATCATGAATTTCGCCGGCGCCGGCGTGCAGGAAACGTTTCAAAAGCTTTTGTCGCTGGCCGTGGTGCTGCAGCTCGTTCCTTTCTTATATATGTTCGCGGCCCTGGCAAAATTCGCGATTGTCGAACCC
>JASHRB010000698.1 GCA_030037575.1 Candidatus Sulfotelmatobacter sp.
CCCCACCTCTATGTGTCGGCCGACGCCAGCGAGGTGCTCACCTCGCCCGAGATTGACGCGGTTGCCATCGTCACCCCGGTCTGGACGCATTACGAACTCGCCAAAGCGGCGCTGGAGAACGGCAAACACGTTTTCGTCGAGAAACCGTTCACCAGCAATGTGAATCAGGCGGAAGCGCTCATCGAACTTGCGCAGAAGAAAAACCTGAAAATCATGGTCGATCACACGTTCCTGTTCACCGGAGCCGTACGGAAGATCAAGCAGCTCTTGCAGGAAGGCCTTCTCGGCAAGCTCTATTATTACGACTCGACCAGAGTAAACCTGGGACTGTTCCAGCACGACGTGAATGTGGTTTGGGATCTTGCGCCGCACGATCTCTCGATCATGGACCATGTGATTGAAGGCGACCCGGAAGCCCTGGTAGCGACCGGACAGAAGCATCTCAATGGATTCGAAGATGTTGCCTACATCACCCTGTATTTCCCGGACAAAGTAATCGCTCACGTCAATGTCAACTGGCTTTCGCCGGTGAAAGTGAGGACCACACTGATCGGCGGCGAAAAGAAGATGCTGGTGTGGAACGACCTTGAAGCCGACGAGAAGGTCAAAATTTATGACAAGGGCGTCGACATCAATAATCGCGAGGGCCTCTACGAACTGCTGGTAAATTACCGCTCCGGTGACATGTGGTCGCCGCAACTGGAGCAGGTCGAAGCCCTGCGTCACGAGCTTGCCTATTTCATCCACTGCATAACCAGTGGAGCCGATCCGATGAACGACGGTGCAGCCGGTCTGCGAGTGGTAAAGATGCTCGAAGCCGCCAACAAGTCCCTGCGCAAAAGAGGCGCGCTGGTTTATCTCTAAAACTCTGCGCCCCTTCTTTTCCTTCCGAATATGAAACCAACGGTTCTTTTGGCTACGACGTCTCGCTGGTATCCCTCTGCTCGCCTGACGTCGGCTCTGGCACGTGCCGGTTGCTCGGTGGAGGCGCTGTGTCCCGCCCGCCATCCCCTGCGCAAGACGAAGTCAGTTCACCGCGTGCATGACTACCGCGGTTTGGCGCCACTGATCTCGCTTACTCGTGCTATCACGATCGCCCGACCCGACTTCATTGTCTCCGGTGATGATTTTGCCACTGAGCATCTGCATCGTCTTCATGCTCAGGAGAAGCGCAAGGGAGCAGACTCTCCGATCTGTGCCGTGATTGAGCGCTCGCTCGGTAATCCAGAGAGCTTTTCAATCGTAAGCGCAAGAGCCGACTTTATGGAGGTAGCACATGAAGAGGGGCTTCGTGTTCCTACTACCCAGGTAATTCGCGACACGCATGAACTGAAGACATGGGTAAGCCGCACAGGCCTGCCAACTGTCCTTAAAGCAAACGGTACTTCGGGGGGTGATGGCGTACGCATCGCGCACACGCTGGCCGAGGCCGAACGCTCTTTTAAAGAACTGCAAGCTCCTCCATTGCTTGCACGGGCTTTGAAGCGTGCTCTGATCGACCGGGACAAGAAGCTGCTTTGGCCGTCGATACTACGGCGCCGGCGCGTGGTTAACGCTCAGGCGTTTGTCGCCGGGCGCGAAGCCACCAGCACCATTGTGTGCTCGGAAGGTGCCGTGCTCGCGAGCCTCCACTTTGAGGTGATCCACAAGACAAGTTCGACCGGGCACGCTACCGTGGTGCGTTTGATTGAGAATGCGGAAATGTCATCTGCGATCGAGCGGGTGGTTCGCCGGCTCGGTCTTTCCGGTTTTTACGGGTTTGATTTCATGCTGGAGGCGGACACGGGTAATGCCTACCTGATCGAAGTCAATCCACGATCCACGCAGGTGGGACACTTGAGCCTGGGCGCCGCACACGACCTTCCCGCCGCCTTGTACGCTGCGCTCTCTGGAGAAACTGAGCAGCCGTCGCCCAAAGTTACCGACAAGGAGACGATCGCGCTATTCCCGCAAGAGTGGATCCGGGATCCCGAGAGCCCCTTCCTGCAGTCGGCCTATCACGATATTCCCTGGGAGGAGCCCGAGCTGATTCGCGATTGCGTTGGCAACAGCCGGAAACAAAGGGGCTGGTATTCCCGGCCCGAACGGAAGCCAGTTGCTTCGGAGGCTCGCTCTCCAAAGCCCATCGCCGCTCCCGCCGAGCGCCGCGCTGTTGGACTGGATTGGGGCAGCAAATAGGTTTTTGTATGGATGTGCAATCTTCCAACATGAAAAAGCCGCTGCGAGTCATGAAATTTGGTGGGACGTCTCTGGGCGACCCAACTTGCATCCGGAAGGTGGTCGAGATCGTTTGCGACGCCGCCCGCGACAGTCGGTTGATTGTGGTGGTCTCCGCCATGAGTGGAGTGACCAACCGACTGATCGAGGCGGCCAAGCACTCGGAGGCGGGCAATCGCGACGCGGTGCGGGCAATTTTTGAGAATCTGCGCGAGCGCCATAACGCGGTGGTCAGCACACTGATCCACTCGATTCCGAGGCGGAACCGCATCAACCGGGAGCTGAAGGAAATTCAAGAAGAGGGCGAGCGGCTGTGCCAGGGCACGACATGCCTGCGAGAGCTGACGTCCCGGGCAAACGATTCGATCTCCAGTTTGGGGGAACGTCTCTCGGCCCCTCTGGTCGCGGCTGCGCTTGCCGAGTGCGGAGTGGACGCCGAAGCAATCAGTGCCATGGAACTCGTAGTCACCGACAGCTCTCACGGCTGCGCTGACCCATTGATGGAGCATACCCGTGAACGCTGCGCGTCTCGCCTGCTTCCGCTTTTGCGGCGAGGCGTGGTTCCCGTAATCACAGGATTTATAGGAGCCACGTTGGCAGGTGTGCTGACAACACTGGGACGCGGCGGCTCAGATTATTCTGCAACAATTCTGGGAGAGGCTCTCGAAGCAGATGAAGTAGTCATCTGGACCGACGTGAATGGCCTGATGACCGCCGATCCGCGCTCCGTGCCGGACGCAACTACAATCGCGGAAATTTCCCATCGCGAGGCCGCTGAACTGGCGCACTTTGGTGCTAAAGTATTGCATCCGAAAAGTCTCCGTCCGGTTACCCGGTGCGCTATTCCTTTGTCGATCCGCAACACGTTCGCGCCCGAACGGCCAGGCACCCGCGTGACCCCCACTGGGCCGTCAAAAGATGGAGTGAAGGGGCTCACCGCGATGAGCGACGTCGCGCTCGTCACCGTGAGTGGTCTCGGGATGATAGGCGCTCCCGAGGTTTTGTCCCATACTTTTGCCACCACAGCGGCCGTGCGAGCGGGTCTTCTGCTGATCTCGCAATCGTCTTCGCAAAACGATATTTGCCTGGTGATACCTTCGTCCGCTGCCGAGCGCCTGGTCCAGGCGCTACGCGGCGAATTTGCGCACGATCCGGCTCACGAAAAAGCGATGCACATCACCTTCGATCCGAACGTTGCGATGATCACGGTTGTGGGAAAGCACATGCGCGGTTCAGACGCCGTAGGCCGCACGTTTGCCGCTCTCGACAGGAAAAATATAAACATCGTTGCCATTGCGCAAGGCTCTTCCGAGTCGAACATTTCTTTTGTCGTGCCGAAGATGGATGCGAAGGCGGCGCTTAATGCCGTTCATCAGGAATTCGATCTTGGCGCGCCGCATTCCCGTACCATCCCCGTAGGAAGCGTGGCTGTTAGTCCGGCGGCTTGGCAATATGAACCGGCACAGCGAACCGCAAACGCCGATTGAACGGCGCCTGAGTCGTAGTCGTTCTTCGAAGCAGATCCAAATGGACAAAGCAGACGCTACTCCCGATATGAAACCTTATTTGTCTATCGCACCGGACGTGAAGCTCGGCCGGGATGTCAAACTCTCCAAGTTTATCAATCTTTACGGATGCCAGGTTGGCGATGAAACCAAGATCGGGGCTTTCGTCGAGATCCAGAAGAACGCCACCGTGGGCAAGCGCTGCAAGATCTCGAGCCACACCTTCATCTGCGAAGGCGTCACGATTGAAGACAATGTTTTCATCGGTCACGGCGTGATGTTCATCAACGACAGTTATCCGCGGGCCACTGCCGGCAACGGCAACCTGCAGACCGAAGCCGACTGGAAGGTGGAGTGCACCGTAATCAAAAAGGGAGCATCGATCGGCTCGGGAGCAACAATTCTCTCTAACGTCAGCATCGGCGAAAACGCCATTGTGGGGGCCGGTAGCGTGGTCACCAAAGACGTGGCCCCCAACAGCATCGTGGCGGGAAATCCAGCAAAGTTTTTGCGTTATATCGAACGTACCGCGGAGGTTGCAAAGTGAGTGTTTCAAACATGCCTAATAACATTCCTTTTTTAGATCTGGTTACCCCTCACCTGGAGCTCGAGCAGGAGTTGACCGAAGTGTTTCGCAAAGCGCTGCGTACTGCAGGCTTTATCGGTGGTCCGATGGTGGAGGAGTTTGAGAAGGCTTTCGCGGAATTCTGTGGTACGACCTATTCCGTGGCCATCAGCAGTGGGACCGACGCTCTTCGCTTTGCTCTCATGGCCAGCGGAGTCAAGGCGGGCGATGTCGTCGTCACAGTCCCGCACACTTTCATCGCCACCACGGAAGCGATTTCGCAGGCTGGTGCTCTCCCCGAATTTGTGGACATCGATGAACAAACCTACAACATGGATCCCGCGAAGCTCGCGGACTATCTGGAAAGACTGTGTATCATTGATGATCTCGGCTCGCTGAGAAGTCGTCGCAGCGGCCGT
>JASHRB010000699.1 GCA_030037575.1 Candidatus Sulfotelmatobacter sp.
GATGGCGGAACGAACGATAGGAGATGCCAAGCAAATCCGCTGCTTTCGTCTGAACACCGTTTGACTTATCCAGAGCTCCCTGAAGCAGGCCGCGCTCGATGTTGGCGACATAACCTTCCATGCCCATGCCCTCGGGCAGCACTGCGCCGGGCAGGATTTCCGAGGGTGCTCCGTTCACTCCCGCGGCCGCGGCTCGCGCTTTGGGCCGCTCGGCAGGCAATTCAACATGCAGTTCGTCGGTAGTTTCGAGCGCAACCGCTCGCTCGACCGTGTTTTCCAGTTGCCGAACATTACCCGGCCATTCGTAGCCGCAGAGTGCGTTAAGTGACTGCTTGTTTAGATGCAGAATGCTGCGGTTTGCTGCCGCCGCATATTTTTTCAGGAAGTGATTCGCCAGCAGCGGAATATCCTCTCGCCGCTCGCGCAGATTCGGCACGCGGATCGGAATTACGTTCAGGCGGTAATAAAGGTCTTCGCGGAACGATCCTTCGGCGACCGCTTTGTCGAGATCCCGATTTGTAGCAGCGATCACTCGCACATCGATAGCAATTTCATTCGTGCTGCCCACGGGGCGGATAGTGCGCTCCTGCAGCACGCGCAGCAGTTTTACCTGCATGGCCAGCGTCATCTCGCTGATTTCGTCGAGGAAGATTGTTCCGCCGCCGGCCACTTCGAACAACCCACGCTTGTTCTGCGTAGCTCCTGTAAACGCGCCTTTCAGATAGCCGAAGAGCTCGCTCTCGAGAAGAGTTTCAGGAAAGGCTCCGCAGTTGACGGAAACGAAGGCTTCCGTGGCTCGCGGTGAGCAGACGTGCACCGCACGGGCGACGAGTTCCTTTCCAGTGCCGCTTTCGCCGTGAATCAGAACCGTGCTGGCGGTTGAGGCCACGGTGCGCACCGTCTGCTTGAGTTTCTCCATCGCCGCGCTTGAACCGACGATGTTGTCGAGCGAGTTGTGCGAGGCTGCATCGCGCCGCAGCGCGAAATTCTGCTTGCTGAGGACCGCCTTTTCGAGAACGCGGTTAATCGCCAGCTTGATCTCGTCCACCAAGCCGGGGCTTTTGCGGATGTAGTCGGAAGCTCCTCCCGCCTTCACGGCTTCGACCGCGGCTTCGTAGTCATCGACGGCGGTAATCAAGATGACCGGCGAATCGGGCGAGACGCGATGTGCGTGGCGCAGCACTTCGATGCCGTCGATGTTGGGCATCTTGATGTCGGTGATGATCAGGTCGTAGAGATTTCCGTCAATCTTGTTCTTCGCCATCTGCCCCGATTGCACCGTCTCAATGCGGTGCCCGTCGCGGCGCAGCGCGATATCGAGCATTTCACAGATGGAGCGTTCGTCGTCGCAAACAAGAAGGTTAGCCACGCTGCCCTCTTTCCACCGCAGTATTGGCGAGCGGCTTTGCCATCGCCAGGGCCAGCGCGGGCGTGGCCTTATCCTCGCGGCTCGGCTCCGCGCGCTCCGCATCCAGACGGCACAACTTCAAAACGAAGGTCGTTCCCTGTCTGGGCTTGGATCGGGCATACACTTTCCCTTCGTGGGCCTGCACAATCTGGTAGACAACAGCCAATCCCAGCCCGGTGCCCCCTTCAAAATTCGATTGGAAAGGCTCGAAGATTTTCTCGGTCTGCTGCGGCGTCATGCCGCTTCCCGTGTCGGCAAAGCTGATTTGCCAATCGTCGCCGCTGCGCTCGATGGCCACTTGCAGCTTGCCGCCGTCTTTCATGGCGCGGACGGCATTCTCCGAAAAATTCCAGAAGACCTGTTTGATCTTGTCGCCGTCGGCGAGGGCCCATGCCTCCCGCACCGTGATTTGGCTCTCGACCGTGATCCCTGTGTTTTCCGCGGTCATCCGGTGCCGTACCAGCGTGAGCGTATCCTCGAGCAACGGCACCAGATCGACCTTATCGAAGCGATACTGCTTGCCGCGCGAATAGGCGAGAAAGTCGGTGATGATTCCGTTCAACCGCTGCGACTCGCGCGTAACAATGTCGAGCAGATGGCGGTGCTCCTCGCTCATTTCCGGTATGCCAGAAAGCATGCTGACTGAACCGGCGATCGAAGTCAGTGGATTGCGAATTTCGTGAGCGATTGCCGCTGCCAGCCGGCCCACAGCTGCTAAGCGATCCTGCATGCGCACTTCGCGTTCGAGGCGCCGAATTTCAGTGAGATCGTCCATCGCATATACCGAGCCCAATGCACCGCGCTCCGGCACGTTCAAAGCGGCTACTCTGATGCGGACCGTTTTGCGGAAGGTTCCCGGGGTGTCAAATCGGACCTCTGCGTGAGTGTGCGATTCGCTGTTGGGCAACGCATCGAGAAACAGGGAACTGACCGGCTTGCCAAGCAGTTGGCTCGCCGGGCGCTCAAGCAGCTTCTGCGCCGCACTGTTGAGGAGCGTAATGCGCCCATCCAATCCGGTGGTGATCAATCCGCTGCTGATGGATTGAATGATGTTCTCATGCAGGATTTGAAGATCTTCCAGCGCGCCGCTGGTGTTTTTCAATTCCGCGCGGGCCAGGTGCAGCTTTGCAACCAGCGATCCGGCCAGGTAGGCGACGGCCAGAAACGCCGATAGGTGCACGAAAATCAGCCCCTGCAGCGCTTTTAGTTCGGGATGCGTGGTCGCGTAGGAATGCACCACGCCGTAATAATCAAGCTCGAGGACGGTACCGTACAAAATGAAAGCGAGCGCCGCGACCAGATGCGCCCACACTCTTGGGAGCAGTATGCCGGCGACGATGATCACCAGCGGATAGAGAACGTTTAGGGAACTATCCCAGCCTCCCGTCTCGTGAACCACCAGACTGACCATGACCAGATCGGTGAGCACCTGCAACGACGCCTGGATCCGGTACTCCCGCCAGAACGACAGCAGAAGAACAAAAAAGAGTGAAAGGGTGTACCAGCAAAGAATTGTGCTGAGGAAAAACCGTACCGGCAAACGCGTGGGAGTAAGATGAGCGATGGCCAGTTCAATGCCGAGCAGAAACGTAAGGATCAGAATCCTCACCTTAACCAGCCACGCCAGCCAGTTTCGCTCGTCAAATGTGGATTGCATGAAGAAAACCGGGTTCCAGAGTTTCAAGGTTTCAAGGTTGAAACACAGGGTCTCGCAGTTGTCAGGCGCCGCCCATCGCATCCCCCGCCTTGCAACTTCGAAGCCTTCTCCCTTGAAACCCGCCTATTGTTATCCAGCCAGTTTCGCGATCATCGCGAACAACGGCATGTAGAGCGAAATCACGATTCCGCCAATGGTTACGCCCAGCAATCCAATGATCGCCGGTTCGAGCATCGCCAGCATGTCGCGGGTAGCCGCATCCACTTCTTCTTCGTAGAAGTCGGCGATCTTCTGCAACATGCTGTCCATAGCGCCGGTGGCCTCGCCGACCCCGATCATCTGCGTCACCATGTTGGGAAACACCCCGCATTCTTTCAGCGGATCGACAATCGTCCGGCCTTCTTCAATCGCTTTGCGAACTTTCATCAGAGCTTCTTCCAGCACGGCATTGCCGGAAGTCTTGGCCGTAATTGCCAGACCTTCGAGAATCGGTACGCCGGAAGTGATCAGCGTGCCCAGCGTACGCGTAAAGCGGCCCACCGCGATTTTGCGCAACAGCGAACCGACAATCGGCAGCGTAAGCAGCGCTTTATCGAAGTAATAGCGTCCCCACTGGGTTTTGCGAATCTGCTTGAGCCCGAAAACCGCCCCGCCCACTGCCAACAGGAACAGCCACCAGAAATGCTGCACGAACGCGCTCAATCCGATGACGATTCGGGTGGGCAGCGGGAGCGCGACGCCCAGGCCGGCGAACAAGTTGGAGAAGATCGGCACGACATACTTCAACAGTGCAGCCACGATCAATGTCGCGATACCTACCACGGCCACGGGATAAATTAACGCCGATTTCACGGCAGACTTAAGGCGTACCGCTTTCTCCACGTAGGTGGCCAGGCGCTGCAGAATAATGTCGAGAATACCGCCCGTTTCTCCGGCCTCAATCATGTTGGTGGTGAGGTCGTCGAAAACAGCGGGATATTGCCGCATGGCGTTGGCCAGGGTCGCGCCGCCTTCCACCGTGGTGCGCACACCCGTCAACGTTTTTTGAAATGCAGGGTTCTCTTGATTGGCCGCCAGAATCTCCAGACACTGCACCAGCGGCAGTCCAGCGTCGATCATGACGGAAAACTGGCGGAAGAAAATGGCAATATCCTTAACTTTGACTTTGCTCGAACCAAAAGTGGGCAGAGCGAACTCCTTGCCCTTTTCGCGAACCGCGCCCGGAGTGATTCGCTCGCGCCGCAGTTGCTGGGTTACCGCCTGTTTGTTCGGCGCCACTCTCTCGCCGGAGACTTTCTGTCCCGAAGCATCCTTGCCCGAAAATGTGAAAACTGGCATGGTCTTACCCTCTCCTCCGTGTCGTCTAAGTCGTCATGTGCTCAATGCCGTTCTTGCCGATGGCATCGTGAACCGTATTCTCAATCTGGCTTTCCATCCGGCTTACCGCTTTGCTGGAGCTGCGCCCTTGGCCATCATCGTTCCCGCGGTCGTCGGCCGGTTCAACAAGCTGGCTCCGCGGTTGATCATTTCCTGCAGTTCATCCTGGTTGCTGGAGCGTTGCAGCGCGACTTCCAGAGAAATCTGTTTCTGGAAGTACGCAGTCGCCAGAGCCTGATTGAACGTCTGCATGCCGAACTTGTCCTGTCCGGACTGCATCGCCGAGTAGATCTGGTGAATTTTGTCTTCGCGAATCAAATTGCGGACCGCCGGATTGGGAACCAGAATTTCCATGATCATGGCCCGCCCCTTGCCGGTAATCGTAGCCAGGAGGCTTTGGCACATGATTCCTTCCAGCACCAGGGAAAGCTGGGCGCGAATCTGCGGCTGCTGGTGGGCAGGGAAGACGTCGATGATACGGTTGATCGTCGAGGTCGCCGAGTTGGTGTGCAGCGTACCGAAA
This sequence comes from Candidatus Sulfotelmatobacter sp., assembly GCA_030037575.1. Classification (GTDB taxonomy): domain Bacteria; phylum Acidobacteriota; class Terriglobia; order Terriglobales; family Acidobacteriaceae; genus Sulfotelmatobacter. Next base: position 4,966 of record JASHRB010000699.1, read on the forward strand.
GTCAAGTGGCCGGTTTCGGCGATTCGCAGCGCCGACTCGATGGTTTCCAGGTCGCGCATTTCGCCGATCAGCACGACATCCGGGTCTTCACGGAGGGCGGCGCGCAGCGCGTCGGAGAAACTTTTGGTGTCGGCATGCAACTCGCGCTGGTTGACCACGCAGTTCTTGTTCATGTGCACGAATTCGATCGGGTCTTCGATCGTCAGAATGTGATCGTGCCGCTCGCTGTTGATCTTGTCGATCATGGCGGCGAGCGTGGTTGATTTGCCCGAACCGGTCGGCCCGGTCACCAGCACTAGGCCGCGCGGCTTGTCGCAAAGTCTGCTCACGACCGCCGGCAGGCCGAGCTGATTGAACGATTTGATTTCGAACGGAATCAGACGGAAAACGGCCGCGGTCGCGCCGCGTTGATTGAACACGTTGGCCCGAAATCGGGCCAAGCCCTTCAAGCCGAACGAGAAGTCGAGCTCGAGGCTCTCTTCGAAGCGATGCTTCTGCGAATCGGTCATGACGCTATAGGCCAACTGTTTGGTCTCGGCCGGGGTCAACTGCGGAAGATCGAGTGGTGTCAAGTGTCCGTGAACGCGTATCTGTGGCGGAGAATTTGTGGTGATGTGAAGATCGCTGCCGTTCATCTCCAGCATCCGTTTCAACAAGTCACTTAGCGACAAACCCATGAGAAGTTCCTTCCGTTACGCTTGCTTTCATTTTTCGTCGTTGGTCATTTGGTGCCTGGCGGTTAGCCCACGACCAATGACCGACGACGGCTTTTAATGAATCGTTTCGCGGGCCACTTCTTCCAGCGTCGTTGTGCCCGCGGCCACCTTGATCAACCCGCTGCGGCGCAGCGTGATCATGCCGCGCTCGATGGCTTTCTTTTTCAGTTCCACCGCGGACGCTCCGACCAGCACCAGTTCCTTAATCTCGTCATCGACTTCCATCACTTCGTACAAACCGGCGCGTCCTTTGTAACCGGTGTTGTTACAGACGCCGCATCCCTTGCCTTTCTGAATCTTTACCGTCTTCGCTTCCTCGGGCGCGAATCCCTCTTCGATCAACGTTTGCACCGGCACTTGCACGACCTCGGCGCAATCCTTGCAAATGCGCCGTACCAGACGCTGGGCGCAAATCAAGTGAACGGATGTCGCGACCAGGAAGGGCTCAATGCCCATGTTCATCAGGCGCGTGATGGTTTCAGGAGCACCGTTGGTGTGGAGGGTCGACAGAACCAGGTGGCCGGTAAGAGCCGCTTTGATGGCGATTTCGGCGGTTTCGAAGTCGCGGATTTCGCCGACGAGAATGATGTTGGGGTCCTGACGCAGGAAAGAACGCAGTGCCGCGGCGAAGTTCAACCCGATCTGCTCTTTCATCTGCACCTGGTTGACGCCGCCCAACTGAAATTCGACCGGATCTTCGGCAGTCATGATGTTGGTGTCCGGCTGGTTGAGCCGCGATATGGAGGAGTAGAGGGTGTTGGTTTTTCCCGATCCCGTAGGGCCGGTGACCAGCACCATGCCGTAGGGCTTGAGAATGGCTTTCTCGAACTTGACCAGAGATTCGGGCTCGAAGCCCAGCTTGGTCATGTCGAGCCGCAGGTTTTCTTTGTCGAGCAAGCGGAGCACGATTTTTTCGCCCCACAGAGTCGGCAGCGTGCTCACGCGGAAATCCAGTTGTTTCTTGCGCCCCCCGATGTTCATCTTCAGCATGATGCGGCCGTCTTGTGGCAGCCGCTTTTCGCTGATATCGAGCTTCGACATGATTTTCAAACGGGAAGTGATTGCGTCCTTCAACTTCATGGGCGGGGACATGAT
>JASHRB010000700.1 GCA_030037575.1 Candidatus Sulfotelmatobacter sp.
GGAGACTGCAGTGCTCCACCCAAGGCGATCGTTGGACCGTAATTCCTCATCGTGCGCAGGACGGAGAAGAAGCTGCCTTCCGCGCGTTTTTTGATCTGCCAAACTGCAGTCTCAGCCGCTCCGCGCACGATAAAAGATAGACGCCGCTAGATGGCGTTTTCCGCGTCCTTGCCGGAACTGCTGCTGATCGAGATAAACCAGGGTTAACTGCGCGGAATCGTCTTCCACTGCGATGGCATCGCCCGACGAGCCGATCAGATAAAAACTGAAGGGGTCTTTTGGCGGTCTCGGGCGCGACTGCTTCTTCCTCCTGCTCAAGCGGCAACCAGGTTCTTCAGCGGAACCATAACGGGGCCTGGACGTAACTCCCCCAGTCTGAAGCAGGTTTGTGCTCAAAAGCCGACTGAGATCGGCTGCTCCTGAGAAAGTTTAGGCGCTCCCGCCAACGCAAGCGTACCCGTAGCCTTGAACTCGCCCTTCTCGCGATTGTCCCAGCCAGTGGCTCCCCTCCCGCAAGCGCCTGCTAACGTCACCGTAACCGCTGCCGAATCCTTGTACTTCCCGCTAAACCCTTATTTTCCACCATCCGCTGTGTTATCGGTGCGCAAATTCCTGCATTTCAATAGCATACCGTCAGCTAAACTCTCAGGGAAATGTGTAACAACTCAGGCCGTTCATCGCCTTTCCCGAAGAAGAGCTACAGGTGTCTGTGGGATGAATCCCCGCGAAGAGTGCGGGCGAGGGTCTCGGTTTTGCTGAGAACCAAGAACTGACAACTGGGATCTGAGATCTCCAGTGAGGAGCTATCGCTGAATGCGCAAGCCGATCAAGTATGTAGAAAAAGCTGCCGTCGCGGCCGCGAAGGCAACCTGGGTGGTTTTCGATCGCCTCAACCGGATCAAGCCCAATCCTTCTCCTACCCCGAAGTGGTCCGACAAGCCTCTGCTCAAGTCTTACGAAAAGTCGAAGCCCCCGCTCGGCTGGCCCCGCTCCACCGATTCGCTCTGCCCGAAGTGTGTCCCGGAAATTCGCCAGCAGATTCTCGACGGCCGTCTACCGCACGAAGTTCTCATGAACGAAAAAGTTGGCGAGATCAAGGCCACCATCATCGAGCGCGACGGCAAAATCTTGATGGTGAAGGAGTGCCCCACGCACGGCTACTTTGAAGACGTGATGTCGATCGACAGCGAATTTTCCAAGCACCTCGAAGATGTTTTCCCCGGCCGCGACATTGCGGCGCACAACGACGAAAAGTTGCACCATCACGGATCGTCGACGGTGAAGTACGGCCGCGGCTCCGTGCTTACCATCGACCTGACCAACCGCTGCAACATGATGTGCGATCCCTGCTTCATGGACGCGAACCAGGTTGGCTTCGTGCACGAGCTGACGTGGGAAGAAATCAAGCAGATGCTCGACAACGCCATCACCATCAAGCCGCGCCGTCAGATGAGCGTGCAGTTCTCCGGCGGCGAGCCTACCTTGTCGCCTTATTTCCTCGACGCGATTCGCTATGCCCGCAAAGTTGGATACAACTCCGTGCAGGCCGCGACCAACGGAATCGAGTTCGCCAAGAGCTTCGAATTCGCGCAGCAGGCGGTGGAAGCCGGCCTGCGCTATGCTTACCTGCAATTCGATGGAATCGGTAACGCCGCCAACGCTCACCGCATGGTCGGGAACCTGTTCGACGTGAAGTTGAAGGCAATCGAGAACCTGCACAAAGCGGGATGCGAGATCGTTCCGGTAGTAACCATCGTAAACGGCATCAACAACGAGCAAGTGGGACGCATCATCAAGTTTGCACTCGACAATCCGAAGACCATAAGCTTTCTCAGCTTCCAGCCGGTCAGTTTCACCGGACGCGACGAGGCCGTCACCGATGATCGCCGCCACGCGCAGCGCTACACGCTCTCTCACCTGGCGCACGACGTGAAAGGCCAAACCGGCCTGGGTGAGCCCGCCCGAGATTGGTTCCCGATCAGCTTCATGGGAACCTTCAGCGACTGGGCCGACCTCATGCACGCCCAGGATAAAAACAATGACTGGGGTCAATTGAGTTGCGGTTGTCATCCCAATTGCGGGACGGGGATGGCGGTGATGATCGACAAGGAAACCAAAGAAGCTGTGCCGGTAACCGCGTTCCTGCATGGCGATCAACTGGCGAAAGATATCGCCAAAGTGAACGATGCGGCGCGCGGGAAGAAACTGACCGCGTTCGGCATGGCGCTGTGCCTGATGAAGAACTACGACCCGTTCCAGTCGCCGACGCACTTCAAGCTGATCGATCTGCTCAAGAAATTCGACAAGAACTACAACGTGACGGGCACGAACTACGGCAAAGTCGGCCCGGATCGGACGCTTGATGACGTGATGAAGCGGCGCACGGCCGATCGTTGGAACTTCCTCTTTATCGCGGGTATGTGGTTTCAGGATCTGTTCAACTACGATTTCCGGCGCACCGAACAGTGCATCATTCCTTATGCAACGCAAGAAGGCGAGATTTCATTCTGTGCATACAACACGGGCGTAGGTTGGCGGAACATCATCGAGAAGATGCACATGACCGCCACGCTCACCAAGTGGTACGAAGAGCATGGGCGGCATGAAATCTTTGCTGGCGGAAAGAAGGTAAAGATGGAAGAAGAGCACGTCGACTATCTCCGCCTGCGCGAGGAAATCGTCACCAACGAACTGCAGCACGATCTCGATAAACTGGGCATTGCGAAGAACGCGCGCGAAGAAAAGAAACGCGCGCGCGACTTGGCTGCTACCGCGGCCAACCCACTTCTCGCAAAAGAGGCCAGAAATGGGGCACCTTCGGCCGAGCATCGTGGGCCGGTCAAGAACG
>JASHRB010000701.1 GCA_030037575.1 Candidatus Sulfotelmatobacter sp.
ATGACGGCGAAAGCGTTTGCGTATTCATGCAACGGGGGATGGAAGCAACGAACTATGCCGGTGAGGGGCTTCTCGTCATTGCTGATGACGACGAATTGGAATGGTCAAAACGAGTGCTAGCCAGAGCTCAGCAGTTTGCTGTCAGCTCAGGGTTCTTCGTGCAGAAGATGATGCCCAAGATGCACTCGTATCATCTCGACGATGCGCCTCATCTGCGCTCGTGCAATCTGCTGTTTAAGGCTCTGCCGGGCAACAAGGCACCAGGGCCTAGCAAGCGTATCACCGACGCCACGAGATTAGAGAATTTCTACGGCCGCAACAACGCACCAAAAGTAAAGTACGTCCGCGAGAAGAAGCGGCTGGAATATGGTAAGCGGCATGACGATGAATATTGGCTGGAAATGCTGGAGTGACTGAAAATGTTTTCAATTATCAAACCGGGATCACGGGTCTTGTACATGAAAGTTGGGAATCATGCGAGCGAGCCCCTCGACAAGATTCTCGAACGAAAGACAAAGGAAATCGAGGACGAGGGTATGGCATTCTGGGGTTATGGTGGCAGTACTTGCCACCCGGTCACAGTCGTGCAGCCATTTGCCAGATCCTTCGAAGAGCAGGGCGGAACGATCTACTTGGTGATGGAACCAATGGATTCCAAGCATTTTGCGCCAGCTGTCCGAGCAGAGGAGTTTTCCATCGACGGCCTCAACTGGAAGCCGATTCCCGCAGGCGTAAACGTCACGGGCTCCCGCTACGCTGTGGTTATCAAGAATCTGCACCGGGAAGAGTTTGAACTGCCACTCGCTCAAACGCGCGTAGCGCTGGGCAACAGTATGGGTGCGGTTGGTAGTAAGTACATCAGTGGCCGGGTGGACAAGGCCTGCCTTGAGGTCAGTGATACAGCGCACGGTGCCGTAGACGATCGGCCACCAGTACGGATCGGCCTTGTTGCTGAGGTGGTGAAGCCCTATGCGGTGTTTGTGCGAAACCTGCCTAAGTAGCAAGTACGCGGACGGCCTTGCTCCGCAAATCCGTAATGTAGCTGGTTAGTCCCTCCAACGCCTCCGCCAGGCCCGGATCGGGGCTGCTGCAACCAAAACAGATGCTGAGTGTTTTATCGACAAATCGCTCAGCACAAATCGCGTCTCGCATGGCTGATCCCATTGTTTTTAGCGCATCAAGGACAAGCTGTTCGAGACACCTGATCTTGCCGGCAACCGCCATCAGTCGTGCCTCTCGTTCGAGTAGTGCTTCAATAGAAACTATTGCCCGTTTGTCGCCCGTAAGCAGCCACGGTAGACAACGGGAAACGAGTACTGCGACTAGTTGGCTTTCGCCGGCGTCAAGGTTGAGCGCCATTTCTTGCGCGGCTGCTTCGAGAACAGCCGCGAGTTGCTGCTCAGCAGTACTCGGTTCAATAACTTCGTTCGCGGCCAAGAACACCGCGAAGCGAGCGTTCGCAACAACTGGATCGCCGCACAGTCGTGCCCGAGTGATCTGTTTCGGGACAACGAATTTGGACGTACCGAGGATTCCGACCGGGCCATCGCCTGAGACGGTGGCTATCAATGTTGGCAACAGGCCGTAACAAGCACCCTTCAAAAGGATGTCATTGTCGGCGACCGCTCTCATGCGGCCGCAACTCCACCAAGCACCGAGTTCAAGTACGGAAGAGTGTCGGCCGGAATCTGCCCGACCGTAAGCTCACGAAGTGCGATCTTGTTCACTTCAATCCAAACCGGCTTTGCGGAAGCGTAAATAAACTGCATTGCGGAGTTAACGACAGGCCAATTTCCGGTCGAATAACCAAAGCAGAGTGCTAGAGTGCCGGGTTCGATCTGAAGAGCCCCGGCCGAGCGCAAGACTGCATCTGCGAGGGCAGGCGCGTTGTATGGGCCCGGCACTGGGAGCACACGTGGGTCAGCGCGCCCCGTCAGCAACTCCAATGCGAATCGGTCAGCTTCGTTCTCCTCGTCGTCTTCTCCGCCGATTGCAAGTTGTGCGGCCTCCAAGTCAACAATTGCTGTTTCTCGCGAAAGATGTCCTAACGCGATGTGGGCGATTTCATGGGCCAAATAGAAAGCTATTTGTGCCGGGTACATCGAATCCTTACCTAGCAGGATCACGCTTCGGTCGCCGACTCGCACGGTCATGGCGGCCATTCGTTTTCGCGCCAGCGGGAATATTCGCAGGTGAACTACTGGAATACCTGCTGTCCAGCACAGAACGAGGAGATCCAGTAATCCCACAAATGGTCGAGAGTGCAGAATGGAGTTCCGAATACGAATGGCATCGGCAGACAACGCGACTTGGCCGACACGGGCGGCGCCGCTGAGTACGGAACCGAATGCTCTGCCGAAAGAAGCAATTGCGGCTCGCTCTGAGTCGCTTTCGCCGGATAGATTCTTAAAGCGCGCCTCATCTCGCCAAATGAATCTTGGCACGCCTTCATCATCGACCAACGAACGGGCATCCAAGCCCAATTTGCGCGCCAGCGAAAACCGAAGATCGAGCCGAGCAGACGGTGAAGGTTCTGCACTATCGCTCCACCATTCAGGCCACGCCGCATCAATGGCGGCATCGCTCAAGCCAATTTGCTTTAATCGCTGCCTAACGCTTCGAGCCTCATTCGTCAACCACCCTCCTCCTCGTGTCGGCGATCTGACCTACATAGCTCTACAAATGCATCGATTATCTTCGAAATTGCGGCCGC
>JASHRB010000702.1 GCA_030037575.1 Candidatus Sulfotelmatobacter sp.
ATTCGTAATCGGCAGGTCATCGGTTCAAGTCCGATCGTCGGCTCCAGATTTTATGCGGGTTCCAAGCGTATCGACCGTTTGCAACTCGTTTTCTTATCCCATGTTTTCGACGAGCGGAATCAGTTTCGGCATTCAACCGCAACCAACGAAGAAGCCCTCGTCATGCGCGGCAGCCGTGTGGCGAAAATCGATGGACACGCTGACAGGCTACTGAGAAGACTCTTGCGTACATTCCGCCAGCGACACGACACAACATCACGAACACGGGAACCGAGGTTATGGAATGCGTGTGCTTGGTAGCACCGACACAATGACCATAACACGGGAGACTCGACGCAGCCCTGATAACCTGGCGTGTGCCGCTTGGCAGGTTCCTCATCGTTGTCGTCACGTTCTTCCTGACTAGCAGCATCGGCTGGCCGAACGCCTAACGGACATCTTGGCTTTCGTCGGCCCATCTCGTGAAGTGGGTTCTTTCTACCCGCAGCAAGTGTCACACTGCATGAGTTTAAGGTCGCTGCGATGTTTGCGGCGTTGCTATGTTCCAAACCGGTAAGTGGATTACACAACGCTGCGCTGACCAACAAGTTGATTGCCGCTGCTACATCGATTCAAAGCGGGCTGAGCAAGTTGCCGCCTATATGCAGGCGGGTAAGAAGGGAAAGACACCAGTTCTGCAATAGAATGCACAGGGGCAGCTTGGGGCAGGCCCTCGAGTCTTGCCGATCTGCCGGAGCGTTACCGTTCGCTTGCTCTTTTCGAATATCAAAACCGCGTTCGCGATTACGAATCTGCACGTCACGCGGCGCTAATCCAGATCTCCAAGCGAGCAGGCGCCCGCCCCGCGCGGATCGCCGCATGATCCGCAGGCACCCGGCATGGCATCCGAAATACCTGCAGAAGAGCCCTTGGCTGCAACTGCAAACACGCTCAACTGAGGCGTCAGCTTCTTGCTTTCGCATTTTGGGCAGCTGGCCTTTTCGCGCCCAAAAATCAGTGCCTCGAAACGGTGTTGGCAGGCCTGGCAGACATATTCAAAAATCGGCATTCCCATTTCTCCCATCCGAGTCTCCACGATTTGCCGCGCCATTTCAAGCTTCTTTTCATTGCGTGGCAGACTACTCGTTATTCCCAATGGAGTGAGGGATCTGGGTTTTCTCCTGTGGCGGCAGTCCTGGCCTCGCTCGGCTCGAATGACAGAAAGTCTGAACCCATCCTCACCGTCCCCTCCGCTTCCTGCCCGTTACTTTTTCCAGCGCCTGCTTCAAATCGCTAATCAGATCTTCAGCATCTTCAATTCCCACTGAATACCGAATCAAAGCCTCCGGAATTCCCGCGGTGGCTCGTTCTTCTTTCGTCGACTCGACGTGGCTCGTTGTCGCAGGCGGACCGGCAACCGTTTCAACTGCCCCGAGATTTGCAGCCAGATGCGCGTAGCACAGACGCGGCAGAAAAGACTTCACTGCATCGAAGTTGCCGGGAAGCGCAAAACTGAGCATTCCTCCAAAACCGCTCATCTGCCTCCTGGCGATTGCATGATGCTTATGCGACTGCAATCCGGGATAAAAAACGCGCTCGACCATCGGATGCGACTCGAGAAACTGCGCAATCCTCATCGCGCTTTCATTTTGCCGAGCGATACGAAGATGCAGTGTCTTCATTCCGCGCAGCAGCAGATACGCGGACATGGGCTCGAGGCACGCGCCCGTGATTTCTCGAAAGTGATAAATCTTAGCTACCAAATCCCGCGGGCCGCAGACCACGCCGCCCAGCGCGTCGGCGTGTCCGCCAAGAAATTTCGTGGCGCTGTGAATCACCAGATCGGCACCGAGTTTCAGCGGTTGCTGATTGATCGGCGTGGCAAACGTGTTGTCCACAACCACGGTCGCGCCGCAGCGATGCCCGGCGCGGGCGAGCCGAGCCAGATCGAGAACCTTTACCGTGGGATTTGTCGGGCTTTCGAGGTAAACGACCTTGCATCTCTTCGCAATCGCGGCTTCGATCGCCTTATGTTCACCACTCTCGCAGAGCGCCACTTCGATGCCGAATCGCGGCAGAAACTCGATGAATATTTTGTTCGTGCCGCCATAAGTGTCCTTGACTGAAACCACACGGTCGCCCGGCGACAACAGCGTAAACAGTGTGTTGCTGATCGCCGCCATACCGCTGGCAAAGCTGGTTGCGGCCTCGGCGTCTTCCAGAATTCTCACTTTCTCTTCGAACGCGGCAACCGTGGGATTTGTATTGCGCCCGTAAATGTGCCCGGGAGTTTTCCCCAGAGCGGCGTCAATCCACTCGTCGATGTCGCCGTATGCATACGACACGCTCAGAGCCACAGGAATCTGCGTCGCCCGCTGCCAGCGTTCTCCCTCTTCGCCCGCCCACACGGAGCGAGTTCCGAATCCCGCTGAATTTTTCTTTCGAGGTTGTTTAACCTTCTTCGCCACTCGCACCTCCGGTCTTGGTCGATTGCGAACTCCTCAATACAGCGGCGGTTGCCCCGCCGGCCGCGTCTTCCAGCGGCGATGCACCCACAGCCACTGCTCCGGATATTTCCGCACATACGCCTCGATAATGCTGGTAAACTTCTGCGTGTTCGCTTGAATATCGGCTTCAAGATCGCCGGTGCGCACAAGGTCGACGGCCGGATCAAACCGCAGCCGGTATTTCTTCAACTCCGCATCCCATAAT
>JASHRB010000703.1 GCA_030037575.1 Candidatus Sulfotelmatobacter sp.
TCCGGTTTCTTGGCAGAAATTTTTTCTACGAGCGCCCGCAGGTCGGAGGGTGCGGGCGCAGTCAGAGTTTCTCCGGCAGAGGAGACCCGTTCGTCGATCCCGAAGCGCAGATCGGCGGGGACCAGCGGTGGGATGCGGTCGAAGAAAAAATCGTACAGCTTGGGGCGTGCCTGGCGGCCGATTTCGATGGCGTCTTCGAATCCGGCGGTGGTGACCAGCGCGGTGCGCCCCCCTTTGCGTTCGAGCAGCGAGTTGGTGCCGACGGTGGTGCCGTGGAGGAGGACGAGACTTTTGTTGCCAGCGATTTTGGCCAGGGCCTCGGCGATGGCTTGGGAAGGATCGGAAGGAGTGGAGAAAAGCTTCAACATGCGGAGTTGGCCGGTCGCCGGATCAATCCAGACGCAGTCGGTGAAGGTGCCGCCGGTGTCGATGGCGATGCGAAGTGGTTGAGAGCGGCGGGGCATGGATTGAATTCGGAAAATTAGGGTAACATTTGCCGCTATGCGATACGCATTTCTCGTTGAGACTTACGCCACTGAGCGGGTGAAGGTGGTCAGCGTCTGGAGCGAGTTTCGGGACCATGATTTAACGGTGCGGCCCTCGGCGGGCGATGCCCGAGGGCGCAGCCCGCACGAGCACATGGTGCATCAGTGTGTGAGCGAGGATTTGTGGTTCCGCAGCATGCTGGGAATCGAGGTGGGCGCGCCCCCGCTGCCGCAGCCGGAAACGCGGCTGGAATTCATGAAAAGATACGCGCAGGACAGCGGAAAACGGCTGGAGGCTTTGCAGGAAAAAGGCGAAGCTTGGTGGGAAGAGCAGGTGAAATTCTTCGATGTGCAGCGCTCGCGCGCCTGGGTGATGGCGAGGCGGATTGCGCATACGTCCCACCATCGCGGGCAGTTGATGGCGATGCTGCGCATGCTGGGCCGCGATCTGCACAGCAATTACGGGCCAACCGCAGATACGGGCGGGCTTATGGCGAACCATGCTCCGACGATTTATGCGTATGCGAGCTTGGAAGATTTGTTGGCGGGAGAAGCGCGCGGCGGCGCGAAGGCGAAGTTGCCGGGAGCGGGCGGGAAAGCGGTGACCGAGAGGCCGCAGTGATACCCGGATCATGTCTCGCAAACCGGCGAGACCCTTCGACTTCGCTTAGCAGTTGGCCGGGGGGGGGCCGGTCGCGGCTGGGTCCCAGGGTCGAACCCAGTTTTAAGCACTGCCAAGGGTTTGACCTTTCTCCTCACCCGAGTCAACCAGTAGACCTTGGCGGCGGCAGCGAGGCAGGCATGGTTCGCCTTGATCGGCCCTCAGGCGGCTTCGCTGGGAGAAGCGAGAGAAGATCGGATCGCTCTATCCCAGACCTTTTTGGGCGCCGGCTCGCGGGGATTCGTCCCGAAGTCCTCCATCGCCGACAGCAGTTTTTTCCTCGCATGCGTAAGTGCCAACGAAGATCCTTTCGCCGCAGTTTCGCAAAGCCTCGCCCGGACTATCCCTTGGTCGTGAATGCCAGCGTGAGCAGGGTTTTTTGCTCCACCTCGTGAGCCTTGGCACTGCCGCTGGCGGGACTGGGGCTGGAGCTGCGCTTGACGGACATCACGTGGCGGTGGCCGGCGATCCGTTCGAGGCGGGGGAGCATGTTGAACAGTGCTCCCATGTTGGCCGGTTCCTCCTGCACCCACACGACATCGCCTTCGCTGCCGTGGCGGGCGAATTCGGCGGCGAGTTCTTTATCCGGGAAAGGATAGAGCTGCTCAAGAAAAACGATGGCGGTGGAAGCGGCTTTTCGTTTTTTGCGCTCGGCGCGGAGTTCGTGGCCGATTTTTCCGCTGCAGACAAGAATGCGATTGGCCTGGCCGATCTCGGTATCGGGAAGCACGTTGCAGAACTTGTTGTGCGTGAAATCTTCGACGGGCGACGACGCGTCGGGGTGGCGCAACATGCTTTTCGGCGTGAAAACGATCAGCGGCTTGCGCCAGTGGCGAAGCGCCTGACGGCGCAACAAATGAAAATACTGCGCGGCGTTCGAGGGCTGCGTGATTTGAATATTGTGCTTGGCGGCCAGTTGAATAAAGCGCTCGATGCGAGCGCTCGAATGCTCGGGGCCCTGGCCTTCGTAGCCGTGGGGTAAGAGCAGAACTAGTCCCGAGAGCAGATTCCACTTGGCTTCGCCGGCGGAAATGAATTGATCGATGATGGCCTGCGCGACGTTTACAAAATCTCCGAACTGTGCTTCCCACAAGACCAGCGCTTCGGGATAGTCACGGCTGTATCCGTATTCGTAGCCGAGCACACCGGGCTCGGACAAAGTCGAGTTGTGAATTCCGCAGGCGGCCTGGCCGGGCGTGATGTTTTCGAGCGAAACATATTCATTTTCGTTTTCGATATCGATGAGAACGGAGTGGCGCTGATTGAAGGTGCCGCGACGAGAGTCCTGTCCCGACAGGCGAACCGGAATGCCGGACTTAACCAAACTGGCGAAGGCGAGTGCTTCGGCCATGCCGTAATCGACGGGGCGCTGGCCTTCGCCCATTTCGGCGCGCTGCTCGAGAAGTTTTTTGACCTTCGGATGAATGTGGAAGCCCTGGGGATACGTCGTAAGCCGCGAGGCTAGCTCGCTGAGTTCTTCTTTCGACAATCCAGTTTGGACTTCGAATTCCGGCTTGTAGAGCCCGCCGTAGTACCGGTCCCAATAACTGGGGAGTTCGCGCAAGGTGGGCTTTTTCGTGATTTTGCCCGCGTTTTTTTGCGCGGAGTCGAATTCGGCCTTAATCGCGGCGGCTTGCACCGGGGCGTCGGTCGCACCCATGTCGTCGGCGTAGATTTCCCAGAGCGGCGGATGGTCTTTGATTTTTTTATAGAGCAGCGGCTGCGTCACGGTGGGGTCGTCAACTTCGCTGTGGCCGTGGCGGCGATAACCGATGAGGTCGATGACAACGTCGGTGCCGAAGCGATAGCGGTATTCGGTGGCCAGACGTCCGACACGCACGACTGCGTCGACATCTTCTCCGTTGACGTGGAAAATCGGAATCGACTGACGACGCGCGATGCAAGCCGCAAAGCGCGTAGAATGCTCTTCGACGTAGCTGGTGGTGAATCCCAGAAGATTGTTGACCACGATGTGAATCGTGCCGCCGACCGTGTAGCCGGGAAGGTCGGCGTAATTCATGGTTTCGGCGAGGATGCCTTGTCCGGCGAACGCCGCGTCGCCGTGAACCAAAAGAGGCAGAAATTGTTCGCGTCCGCCTTCGCCGGCGCGGTCTTGTTTGGCGCGAGTTCGGCCGACGGTAACCGGATCGACCGCTTCAAGATGGCTCGGGTTCGAAACCAAATGAATGTGAACCTTGCCCCCGCTGCGGGTGAGGTATTCGCCGGTGGCGCCCATGTGATATTTCACGTCGCCGGAGCCAAGAACGCTGCGCGGATCGACGTCTTCGAAGCCGGCGAAAATTTCTTCCGGGGAACGCTTGGCGACGTGGGCAATGACGTTTAGACGGCCGCGATGGCTCATGCCCATGACCAGTTCGATGGCGCCGAGATTCGAGCCGGCATCGAGAATTTCATCGACCAAGGGAATCAGCGCGGTGACACCCTCGAGCGAAAAGCGCTTGCTGCCCAGATAACGCTGCTGCATGACTTGCTCGAAGATATCGGCGCGAATGAGCAGATCGAGGATGCGCCGCCGGTCTCCTTCGGTAAGCTCGAAACCCTGAGATGGCGACTCCATTCGTTCGTAGATCCAGCGGCGGCGTTCGGGCGAGTAGATGTGATTGATTTCGACGCCAATGGTGCTGGAATAAATGGCGCGGGCTTGGCGGGCATATTGCTTCTCGCTTTGCAACTCGGGGGTGGGGCGCGGGCGAAGGAAGCCGAGCGGATCAAGATCGCCTTCGAGATATCCCCATTGGCGGAAGGCATTGAACACGTTTTCGCGCTCGGAGTTTCTGGCGTGGTTGGAAGAAGGTTCGACCACCGCAGCGGTTGAGCCTCCATTGGAAGGCTTGGACTTTGAGGGTGTCATATCGCGCAATTGCTAGGATAAAGGATGCAACACGCGGCGCGCGAGATTCGGGGTGAAGAACGGTTCACCTCGGAGGCGCGGAAGGACACAGGGACACGCCTTGACACTGCAGGGAGCAGTGGGTGCTGCAGCGATCCTTAGACTGCGCGGCCGCTTCGCTCTGCGCGAAGCTATCACTCCGTTCACGATGGCGCCCATTCTCAGCTGGGTTTGCTGCCACATCTGGGAAAAGCGATGTGCCGGGCTGGCGGCGTAGGGGTCGTACGGCAGCGTCGCCCCAGTGAGGGTAGACTTTTTGTAATTGGGGCCGGGAGTGTCGCTGGTGGTGACGACGCCCTTTGGAAGCGGGTTGAAAACGGTCTGACCGGCTTTCGGTCTGTAGTTCCGAACGTGTGATCGAAGCTGCGGTTTTCACCGATGATGACCGGCAGGTGCTGGATCGGCGTCAGGGGTTCAGCTGCCTGAGCGCCGGCATCGCCCCCCCGCCGATTGGCAAACAAAGCGAACAGACTTGTGCCAATCGCAAAGTACTGCTTGGCTGGCGCCAGCAATCGGCGAAAACATGGGTTTTCTCCTGAGATTGCAATGCGTGTCGAGACTGCCCCAAAGCCAATCGGTGCAACAGTAACGCTGCCGCGATTACAGGTTTGCGGCGTCGTCTTGCACGCAAATTCTTTATGAACAGAGAAAGCTCGAAGTCGAAAGGACGGGCATATTCACAAGGGAAGCCGGCTCTGCTAGGAATGCCGATGGACGTGAACTCGTCTTATTTGCGCGGGCCGGCCGGAGCGCCGCCGAAAATTCGCCAAGCGTTTCGCTGCCCGGCCTCGAATGGGTTCTCGGAGTCAGGAGTGGATGTGGGCGCGCAGGGCTCGTTGGCCGATGCGGGCGATTTGCGGTTGAGCAATAGGCCCGAAAAACTAGGCGCCGATTTTGCCCAGATCGAGCGCGCGGTCTCTGAATTGCTGAAGGAGGGCAAGCGCCCGATCGCGCTGGGCGGGGACCATTCGATTACGTATCCGATTCTGAAGGGCTTTGCCGGGCGATATCGCGACTTGACGATTCTTCATTTCGATGCACATTCGGATCTGTACCACGAGTTCGAAGGCAGCCGGCTATCGCATGCCTGCCCCTTTGCGCGGATTATGGAGGAACGGCTGGCGGCGCGGCTGGTTCAGATCGGCATTCGAACGCTGAACCGGCATCAAGGGGAGCAGGCGGAACGGTTTGGCGTTGAGATTGTGCAGATGTCTGCGTTGCCGGCATACCGCTGGCTTAGAGTGCAAGGGCCGGTGTACATCTCTTTCGACATGGATGTGCTTGATCCGGCGTTTGCGCCGGGAATCTCCCACCGCGAGCCGGGCGGGATGAGCGTGCGCGAGGCGATTGCTCATGTGCACGCGGTTCGGGGAACCATTGTGGGAGCGGATATTGTCGAGTACAACCCGGTGCAGGATGTTGCGGAGATGACGGCGACGGTAGCGGGGAAAATTTTGAAAGAGATATTGGGACGAATGATGGGGGGAGTCCCTTCCCGTCGAAGGGCGCAAGGCGTGGCGAGCCCCGGGTGCAAGGGAATGCACGCCAGACCCCTCGCCCCCCCGTAGAAAACGCGGGGCTTCGGGATGACGCCCCTCCCAAGATCACGGGCGGAAATCCGAAGGGTGGAACGCCGCTGATGGGGGCTGCGCCGACGCTGGCGATCGACCTGCCGCTGAAGGTGCTCATCGCCGAGGAGGAGCGGGAAAAGACTGCTGTTTTCTACAGCAGCCGGCAATACCTGCGGGACCGGCACAGCGTACCCAGGAGCTGCTCAAGAATATTGCGGTTGCAGGAGCGCTGGTGGCGAAGGCTGTGGAATAATGGCTGCCGTCGTGAGGCGGCTTAATTCCTTGATGGAAGACTCCAGCAAAGCCACCAACCACCTGGCCAATGAGCGTACCTTTCTGGCCTGGGTTCGCACCAGCGTGGCGATCGTGGTGTTTGGATTCGCGATTGGGCGATTTGCCATTGCCCTGCGGCAACTGACGGCCATGCAGGGCCATCCGACTGAGACCACGGGGCTTTCGGTGTGGATGGGGATGGTTTCCATTCTCGCGGGCGTGGCCATGGTGATTGCCGGATTGCTGCGATACCGCAAAACGCGCGCGCTGCTGGAGCAGGGGAAATTCGAACCCGCTGGGTTCATGGTGGACATGGTGACGGTTCTGACCGCGCTTTTTGGGTTGGCGCTGGGCGGATATTTGATTTACGTGCAGAAGGTTTTGCACTAGAGCTCGCCCAGCAAGCGCGATGATTACGGACTCGATGGCAAACGAACAAGCAAAAGAAGCGGCGGCGCGGGCCAGCCTGGGGTTCATCAAAGATGGCCACATCGTAGGCATTGGCAGCGGATCCACGGTGGCGCATTTCATCCGCCTGCTCGCCGAGCAGGTGAAGAAGGGATTGCGCATTCGGGGCATTCCCACTTCCGAGTACTCGCGGCTGGAGGCAGCCAGGCTTGGGATTTCGCTGACCACACTCGACGAATGCCAACAGATCGATGTGACCGTTGACGGAGCCGATGAGGTCGATCCGCAGTTGAGGTTGATCAAAGGCGGCGGGGGCGCCCTGCTGCGGGAAAAAATCGTCGCTTCGGTGTCAAAGCGACTGGTGATTGTCGCCGATTCCACGAAAACAGTTCCGGTGTTGGGGAGATTTCCGCTGCCGGTGGAAGTGATCAAGTTTGCCCAGGCGGTGCTGAAAAAAAGGATCGAAGCTTTGGGAGCGCAGGTGGCGTTGCGGCGAGCCGCCAATGGCGATCCCTATGTGACCGACGAGAACAATCACATTCTCGACTGCCGGTTCGGTACGATTGGCGATCCGGATCGGCTTGGGCAGCAACTTAGCAACATGCCGGGGGTTGTAGAACACGGACTTTTCATCGGCATGGCGAGCGTGGCTCTGGTGGCGGAGGGAAGTGAAGTGGTTGAGGTCAAGGCGGGAAGCAGGGCTTAGGTCTCGGGGGCGTTGGTTTCAAGTTTTGGGTCGTAGTCCGGAAAAGGGGCATCGGATGGCGACGGCAGCCTCGACACAGCACCGCGAGCACGCCTCGCGCAGGCGGCGACTGCGTTATCGTGTGCAAGCGCCCCTGGATGTGACGGTGCTGCGCTCGGGAGTTCCGGATACTTTGCCGGGCCGCTCGCTGAATGTGGGCGAAGGCGGAGTGGCCGCGATTTTCGCCGGGGAACTTCTGCCCGGCGAACCAGTGGGAGTCGAGATCCGCTTGCCGCAGATGGCGGCCCCGGTGCGGGTACGCGCGCTGGTGCGGCATCACGACAAGCTTTGCTCCGGCATGGAGTTCGTCGACATGTCCGCGGAGCAACGCTCGGTGATTCGCGCCTGGGCACAACAGACCAAGGCGGAAGCCACGCTGCAAGCCAAGAGTCCGACTCACTCCAATAAGGAGGAAGTTGCGGGATCAGAGGGCGGAGGGAATTCCAGCGGGCAGCGACTCGGCCGGCGAAGGATCTTCTTATGGGTCGTAGTCGCGATTATTGCGGCATTGATTTTCTGGTGGAATTGGAATCGCGGCTGGGCGGAACTGGAAGCCGGATTGCCGAATAGTCAGAAAACATCCGTAAAGCCCGAGGCTTTTATTCCGGCTGCGACCATGGAAAAACTGGTCACGCACCGAGTCGACCCCGATTACCCGGCGGCGGCGCGGCCGGAGAACTTACGCGGAGTGATCTTGTTGGATGTGGTCATCAGCCGCGAAGGCACGGTGGTGCAGACCCGGGCGCTGAACGGTCCGGATGTGTTGGCGCGGGCGGCCGAGTCCGCCATGCGCTGGTGGCGCTTCGAACCTTATTTGCTGAACGGCAAGCCGGCCGCGGTGGAAACCTCCGTGGCGGTGGAATTCAACCCTTAGGAATCGGAAGAGTCCGCGCGGCGCTTTCCGCCCTTTCGCAGCGCGTTTAGAACCACGACGCCGCTTACGGCGAAACACCCGACGGCGGCAAAGGCCGCGATCAAAAGCAGTGTCGGCTTGAGGCCAAAAACATCGCCGAACATGGCCGCGATGGCGAAGACCACGCCGGCCGAGTTCATCCATAGAGAGACGCAAATGCAAGAGCCACGCGCGACCGGCTTTGCAAAACCTTGCCCAAGACGAAGCCGCAAGAGCAGCGCGGCCACGCCGATGGCGGCCATGACCACCAAGGCTAACGGACTGAGGAATGCGGCGCGGCCCGTATAAAGAACGAGCACGGCGAGCGCAGCCAGCAGCCCAGCGGCCGCGATCAGAGTTGCGCTGCCCGGCCGAACCGCACCCAGGGAGTTGGAGTCGTTGGACACGCGAGTTTGCTCGTACAGCGATTTTATAAGGGAAAGGCGAGGCTTTTCCAATGTGGCTGGTGCAATCGCGAGCCCTTTGGAAGGGCATCTGCTCGGAAGGGGCCCACGCTTGAAAACCGGCATCGTCGGGCTTATCAGCCACAATGAAGGTATTGCGCGGGTGCTGATGGGGGCGATGGCGCGGGGCAAGTTCGTGCTCGCTCCCCGCTACTCGGGTGAAACTGGTCATGGCGGGCGCTTCAAGCCATGGCCACCCCGACGTGGCACGCAAGTGCTGATGGGCCCAGGCGGCCCGCAGCCGCCGGATCGGTTTCTCCGTCCGCTAGCGCATACAGCATAGGACGCGCACTGAACCCAACACATCCAACACATCCGAGACGGAGTGCATTCCCTCCTTTTTGTTTACAATTGAAATTTCGTTCGGGCTGCCGCGCATCAATTTGCCGGCGGAGAACCGTGATCGTTCATGGACAATGCGATTCTCGTCACCGGCGGCGCAGGTTTTATCGGATCGAACTTCATTCTCCAGCGGCTGTCGCGGGATTCATCGTGCATCGTTAACCTCGATAAGCTTACCTATGCCGGCAACCTCCGCAACCTGGAATCGGTTGCCCGTGAAAAACGCTACCAGTTCGTGCGTGGCGATATCGGCGATCGCGGCCTGGTGCGGCGGCTGTTGGAGCGCTGCGCGCCTCGGGCCATCGTGCATTTCGCCGCCGAAAGCCATGTCGATCGGTCGATCCGTGGGCCCGAGGAGTTTATTCGGACGAATGTAGATGGAAGTTTTGCGTTGCTCGAAGAAACCCGCAGCTATTGGTCCGGGCTCAGCGAGCATGACCAGGCCGGCTTCCGCTTTTTGCAGGTTTCCACCGACGAAGTCTACGGCTCGCTCGGCGCTGATGGCCCGCCCTTTTCTGAAACGACGCCTTACGCGCCCAACAGTCCGTATGCGGCTTCCAAAGCTGCCTCTGATCACCTGGTTCGCGCCTACCATCACACCTACGGCCTGCCGACTCTGACTACGAATTGCTCGAACAACTACGGACGATTTCAGTTTCCCGAAAAACTGATTCCGTTGATGATCCTTAACGCGTGCCAGCGCCAGCCGCTTCCCGTTTACGGCGATGGCCGGAACGTTCGCGATTGGCTCTACGTGGAGGACCATTGTTCGGCGATCGCGACCGTGCTGGAGCGTGGGTGCGTGGGAGAGACCTACAACGTTGGTGGATGGAACGAGAAGTGCAATCTCGAGATCGTAGAGACGATCTGCGATCTTGTGGATCAGTTGATGGGCGCGGGCGGGACTTCGCGCCGCGACCTCATTACTTTTGTAAAAGACCGGCCGGGCCACGACCGCCGCTACGCCATGGACGCAAGTAAAATCGAACGGGAACTGGGTTGGCGCCCGGCGGAAACCTTTGAGACCGGCATTGGCAAAACCGTGCGCTGGTATTTGGAGAACGAAACGTGGGTGCGCGACGTGACCAGCGGCGCCTACCGGGAATGGATCGCAACTCATTATTCTTCGTGATTCAGCATTGGGCGGCGCAGCAATAATCTTATGACGCAAGCTTCAAATCGCAGTGCGTACAAAGGCATCATTCTGGCTGGAGGGTCGGGAACGCGGCTGTATCCCGTGACGCACGCCATGGGGAAGAGCCTGCTTCCGGTTTACAACAAGCCCATGATCTATTATCCGCTGTGCACGCTGATGCTGGCGAGCATTCGCGAAATCATGGTCATTTCCACTCCCGATGATGTGCCGAAGTTTCAAATGCTGATGGGAGATGGCAGCCAGTTCGGGATCCGGCTGCAATATAAGGTTCAGCCGAAGCCGGAAGGCATTGCGCAGGCGTTTCTGCTGGCCGAAGAATTTCTTGCCGGCAGCCCGTGCTCGCTGGTACTGGGCGATAATATTTTTTACGGGCACGACCTGGCAAAAGACCTGCGAGAAGCAGCAACCAAACCGCGCGGAGCACGAGTGTTTGCCTATCCGGTGCACGATCCGGAGCGCTATGGAGTTGTGGAATTTGACGGTAGCGGCCGCGCGCTCAGCATTGAGGAAAAGCCAAGGCAGCCGAAGTCGCGCTACGCCGTCACCGGGCTTTATTTTTACGATGACGATGTCGTGAGCATCGCCAAGTCTCTTACTCCGAGCGCCCGCGGTGAACTCGAAATCACCGACGTGAATAAAGAGTATCTGCGGCGCGGGCAGTTGGAAGTCGTCGTTATGGGCCGCGGCATGGCCTGGCTGGATACTGGCACGCATGAATCGCTGATGGAAGCCTCCCTATACATTCAGGCCATCGAAAAGCGGCAAGGGCTGATGGTGGCTTGTCCTGAGGAGATCGCATTCCGCTCCGGCTACATTACGGCGGAGCAGATCGAAAAAATCGCAACCACGATGAAAAACAACAGCTACGGAGTCTACCTGCTCCAGCTTTTGCGGGAGAAGGTGTTTTGATCGACGGAGTCTCCGCCACCATTCCAGTGAGCGCGCTCAAAAAAATTGTGACTTCTCTGCCGGGGGTATTCATCCTCGAGCCGCGGGTGTTCGGCGACGAGCGCGGGTTTTTTCTGGAAAGCTACCATCAGCGTGCCATGGCCGAAATCGGCATCACACAAGCGTTCGTGCAGGATAACCATTCCTGCTCTTCGCGCAATGTTCTTCGCGGATTGCACTATCAAGTGAAGCAGCCACAGGGAAAGCTCGTGCGCGTGGCCCTCGGCGAGATCATCGATGTGGCCGTCGACCTGCGCCGGAGTTCGGCCACCTTCGGCAAGTGGGAAGCCGTTCGCCTCTCGGGCGAGAACAAGCGCATGTTGTGGATCCCGCCCGGCTTTGCGCATGGATTTCGTGTGCTCTCCGGCCAAGCTCACGTGCTCTACAAGGCCACAGATTTCTATGCGCCGGAGCATGAGCGCACGCTGGCGTGGAATGACCGCGATTTGCAAATCAACTGGGAACTGGATTCCGATCCGGCCGGTTCCACACCGATTGTTTCTGGAAAAGACCAGCGCGGCGTCGCCTTTCGCGATGCGGTGGTTTTTGACTAGCCATGAGAGTGACAATATTTGGCGCGTCCGGCCTGCTCGGAAAAGCGCTGATGCCCCAGTGGACGGGCGATGAAGTAGCCGGGCTCAGTTCGCGCGACGCCGACATCCGCGATGCCCAGCGCCTGCAGCAAGTCGTAAATGAAACCCGGCCCGACTGGATCGTGCTGGCTGCGGCTTATACCGATGTCGACGGATGCGAGAGCAATCAGGAGCTTGCCTTTGCGGTGAATCGTGACGGAGCGCTGAATGTGGCCAAGGCCGCGAAGGCGGTTGGCGCGCGCTTGATGTTTCTGAGTTCCGACTACGTTTTCGACGGACGGAAAACCGCCCCGTATGAAATCAACGACCGCCGGAATCCGCAGG
Source organism: Candidatus Sulfotelmatobacter sp. (assembly GCA_030037575.1). GTDB lineage: Bacteria > Acidobacteriota > Terriglobia > Terriglobales > Acidobacteriaceae > Sulfotelmatobacter. The sequence continues at coordinate 11,774 of JASHRB010000703.1, forward strand.
GCGTATATGGAAGAACGAAAGCAGAAGCGGAAGTGGAGTTGCTCGAGTTGGACCCGGGCTTCTGTATCGCGCGCACTTCATGGTTATTTGGCACCGGAGGCAAATGTTTTCCGGACACCATTTTGAAGCTCGCCGCCAGCCGTCCCGCGCTCGAGGTGGTGAACGACCAGCGCGGCTGCCCAACCTATGTGGAAGACTTGGCGCAGGCGATCGTTCGGCTGTGCCGCAAAAACGCGAGTGGAATCGTTCACGCCACCAACGCCGGCGATTGCACGTGGTTCGAGTTCGCACAGGAGATTGTTCGCGCGGCCGGGCTGAAGACCCCGGTGCGCCCGGTGAGCAGCCAGCAGATGGCGCGGCCCGCCCCCCGTCCGGCGTATTCGGTATTGTCGGCGAGTCGCTTGAACTCGCTGGGAGTCGAAATGCCCTCGTGGCACGACGGGTTGCGGCGGTACATCCAAGCGCGAAAGCTGACAAGGTCGGCAGCAGCTCAACTCAGCCGGACAATTCACCCTCGCTGAGATTCCTCCTCCGGAAAACGCGGGACTCGGGAATGAGGCCAGCCGAGGTCCGTGAAACCTCGGACTGAGCCGGTGCCATTTTGGGTGACTAACAGAGTGTTGCTTCTAGCATTTAGTCGGAATCGAAACGAGGGCAGGAATCCGTGTCACCGGCGGACTGCCACGCTATGGTCAGCCCCACAAAAGAATAGGCCAACGTTCGTTTGCCGGAGTCCAGAAATTTGACCACACGGGAAGCTCTGTGCCAGGGGCTCAAGAGGAGCCCCGAGGCCCGAACTAAATTTGTTGAGTCCCAGATCGACCAGAGCCCTTGCTTTTCAAATTCGATCTCTTCGCGGTGATATGAGCCAAGAGAAAGAGATGGAAAAACTTGGGATGAATCAGCAGGCAACTTCCAGGTTGGACAATCCATAGTACGGGAAGGCGACTCTCACAATCCTTAAGAGAATTGCGTCAGCTGACGATGTTGGCCTACTGGTGGATTTTGTGCCGTTCAGCCGTTTAGTAAACCATGTCAGCGGTACGCCGAGCACCGACCCAGGACTAAGTCCGGCCACAATGAACGTGCAGAGTTTTGAGGAGGAGGTGGCGGATGGCGGCTTTGATAATAACCAACCACGAGACACAAGCGCAGTTCTCAACTACATGAATGCGGATAGTAGCAGTGTCGAAACCGCCGAAAGTGAAGAGACTGAATCACCAGAAATATTGGGAACGGTGAAAGTGCACTCGTCGAGTTCTGGCGAGGTGCGCGAGGAACAGCAACGAGCGCCAGAGACTGCGCGGGAACTGCTCTCGCTCGACCGTTGCGGACAGCCCCCACATCGAGGCCTACTCAAAAAGTCCCAAAGCAGCGCAAGACCGTTTTCAGGCGCCACGAGAATTTCGAGTCTTGGTACTCAAATAATTGCAGTACGTCGCGAGCCAATGGGATTTGAAACTAATTTTCGGGAAATAGAGCCTCACCGCGAGGGGAAAAAGATTACCGTGACGCAGCACACTGCAAGAGTGCAGACGCGGCTACAATCCAAACTATCGCGGTATGGGCTGAATATTCAGATAGCGGTTTACGAAATGGCTCACGGCCCGATTCTTATACCTCCAAATGTCCAACCGCCCGAACCAGCGCCTCCAGATGGCGACCTTGCCAACGACCCAATGGCTATGAGGGCGTTCGAGTACATCAAGCAGGCCGGTGAGGCTTTCTTGCGAAGTCAGTAAGCAACCCGCTGTTAGACACTATCCATTTTGCCGCGCGTTGCATCCCTTCTTCTGCCCTGCTACGATTTGCCGAAGCCCCCCTGGGGTGTTCGTGAAGCTGATTCAAAACTACATTGATGGCCGCTTCGTCTCGGGTGTAGGCGAGTTTGCCGACCTCAACCCCGCGGATGGAACGACGATCGCGCAGGTGGCCGAAGCCGGCCAATCGCAGGTGCATGAAGCGGTGCAGGCCGCCCGGCGTGCGCTCTCGGGCGAATGGGGGCGGCTTGGTATTCGCGAGCGCGCGGCGCGATTGCACAGAATTGCGGATGGGATCGAAAAGCGCTTCGACTGTTTCGTGCAAGCCGAAGTCGCGGACACGGGCAAACCGATTTCTCTTGCCTCGAAGCTCGATGTACCGCGTGCCGCGGCCAATTTCCGCGTCTTCGCCGATCTGATTCAGACCGCCGGACTGGAGTCGTTCCAAACCGAAACCGGCGACGGGAGAAGCGCGCTGAATTACGCCATGCGCAAACCGCTTGGGGTGGTCGGCGTGATTACTCCCTGGAATCTGCCACTGCTTCTGCTCACCTGGAAAGTGGCCCCCGCCTTGGCTTGCGGCAACACCGTGGTGGTCAAACCCTCGGAAGAAACGCCGGCTACTGCCACGCTTCTTGCCGAGACCATGCAAGAGGCTGGGATTCCGCGCGGTGTTTACGGCGTGGTGCACGGATTTGGGCCGGGGTCGGCGGGGGAATTTCTCACCCGGCATCCAGATGTGAAGGCGATTACCTTTACCGGCGAATCGAAAACCGGTGCGGCAATCATGAAAGCAGTGGCGCCGACGGTGAAACCGGTTTCCTTCGAGCTCGGAGGAAAAAATGCCGCGGTCGTTTTCGCTGACTGCAATTTCGATGAGACCGTAAAAGGCCTGGCGGAGGCGGTGTTTCTCAATACGGGGCAGGTTTGCCTGTGCGCCGAGCGGGTTTATGTGGAGCGCAGAATTTTCGCCACCTTCGTTGACGCACTAAAGCAGAAAGCCGAAAGCCTGAATCCGGGCTGGCCCACTGACGAGAAGAGCAATCTCGGCCCGCTGATTTCGGCGCGGCATCGCCAGAAAGTGCTGTCCTACTATCGGCTCGCCCAAAAAGAAGGGGCCACGCTGATCACCGGCGGCGATGTGCAAAAATTCGGCGACCATCGTGACCATGGCTTCTACGTTCAGCCAACTGTCTATACTGGACTGGCGGAAACAGCGCGTTGCGTGCAAGAGGAGATTTTTGGGCCGGTGTGCCACATTGCGCCGTTCGATTCCGAACAAGAAGCGGTTGCCATGGCAAACGACACCCGGTACGGGCTTGCCGCTTCCATCTGGACAAGCGATTTGCAACGTGGACATCGCATCGCGCAACAAATGAATGTCGGCATCACGTGGGTGAATTGCTGGTTCCTGCGCGATCTGCGGACGCCGTTCGGGGGAGTGGGGCTTTCCGGGGTCGGGCGCGAGGGCGGGATGCATTCGCTGAACTTCTATTCGGAGTTGAACAACATTTGCATTCGCCTGTAAACGGCCAAGGGGATGAGCGTCGAAAGCAAACTCGTTGCCGGCAAAGCTCGGCCGCGCGGGAAATATCCGCACGTCAAGCGCGCCGGCGATTGGCTCTATGTCTCCGGCACCAGCGCGCGCCGGGCCGATGACACCATTGCCGGAGCAGAAGTCGATTCCCGGGGCGCAACCCATCTCGACATTCGGGAGCAGACGCGGGCGGTAATTGAGAACATTCGCGACATTCTGGGCGCAGCGGGGGCACAGCTGAAAGACGTGGTGGAAATTTCCACATTCCTCGTGAACATGAATGATTTCGCCGGCTATAACCAAGTCTATGGCGAATATTTCGGATACGATGGTCCGGCAAGAACGACGGTCGCGGTGCATCAACTGCCGCATCCGCATTTGCTGATCGAGATCCGAGCGACGGCCTATAAGCCCCTGAAATAGGGAATAGGAGTAGAGATGGCATCGATCAAGAGTTTGAAGGCATTCAACTTTCAGAAGTGGATCGACGAAAATAAAGACAAGCTCAAACCGCCGGTGGGCAACGCGCAAGTTTGGGAAGATGGCGAAATGATGGTAACCGTGGTCGGCGGCCCCAATCAGCGGCGCGATTATCACGACGATCCGACGGAAGAATTTTTCTACCAGTGGAAGGGGAACATTTCCCTGCGCGTAGTGGAAGAGCCCGGCAAGCCCCCGCTCGAAATTCCCATCCAAGAAGGCGAAGTTTTTTTGCTGCCCAAGCACATGCGTCACTCGCCGCAGCGGCCGGCGGACACGATCGGGGTGGTCATCGAAGTGCCGCGTCCCGAAGGCTCACTCGACGCCTTCGAATGGTACTGTCCGAATTGCCACCAGTTGGTTTATCGCGCCGAGGTGAAATTGAAGAGCATCGTAAAAGATCTTCCGCCGCTCTTCGAAAAATTCTACGACGACCAGAGCCGGCGGAAGTGCAAACACTGTGGCACGGTTCACCCTGGCAAGTAAACATGCAAGTCATCGACATTCACAATCATTTTTTCCCCGAATCCTGGCCCGATCTGGCCGCCCTCTACGGCACGCCAAATTGGCCGCGCATCAAGCACACCCAGCCGGGCAAGGCCGACATCCTGGTGGGCGACCGATTCTTTCGGCACATTGACTCGGCGTGTTGGGATCCGGAGGTCCGGCTGCGGGAGATGGATCGCGATGCGATCGATTTGCAGGTCATTTCGGCTACGCCAGTTCTGTTTGCCTATGACCGCCCCGCCGAACAGGCCCTCGACTGTGCGCAACTGTTCAACGACGCTGCCCTGGAACTGTGCCGCCAGGGAAAAGGTCGATTCAAAAGTCTTTGCCAGGTGCCTCTGCAAAACATCGATGCTGCGTGCCGGGAACTGACTCGCTCGATGAAGGCCGGCCATCTTGGCGTGCAGATCGGCAATCACGTTGGCGACAAAAATTTGGACGATCGGGGTATCGTGACGTTTTTGCAGCACTGCGCAGACGAAGGTGCAGCCGTGCTGGTTCATCCCTGGGATTTATTTGCACAGGAACGCATGCCGAAGTACATGATGCCGTGGACGGTCGGGATGCCGGCGGAGACCCAGCTTTCGCTGGTTGCGCTCATTTTGAGCGGAGCGTTCGACCGCCTGCCGCGGACGTTGCGCATCTGCTTTGCCCATGGCGGCGGCAGCTTCGCATTTTTGCTGGGGCGGTTGGAGAACGCGTGGCACCATCAGCCGGTCGCGCGCGGAGATTGCGCAAACCCGCCCAGTCACTACCTCGACCGCTTCTGGGTCGATTCGGCGGTCTTCGACCAAAAGGCTCTGCAACTGTTAGCCCAGACCATGGGAACGGATCGAATCATGCTGGGCTCGGATTATCCGTTTCCGCTGGGAGAAGAGCGCGTAGGCTCGCTGATTCGACAAAGCAATTTATCACCGCAAGCCAAGGCAAAGCTGCTGGGGGGCAATGCCATGCAATTCCTGGGGATTCAGGCCGCCTCCGGCGATGAGAGGCGAGCGCCGGAGATTTCCCCTCCATCGGCCAGCGAGCCACAGGTCGGGCAACTCACTTACAGTTCCTACTTAAAGGTTCCTGCACTGCTGGAGTTGCAGCAGACGCGATCGGTGCCGCCCCACCATGATGAGCTGCTCTTCATCATCGTGCATCAGACCTATGAGTTGTGGTTCAAGGAGTTGTTGCACGATCTTGACGCCGTGGTTGCGAATTTGCGCGTGGCGGCGAATGCGGGTCACTCGCAGGACGAGGTTTACGAGGCTGCGCGGTTGCTGCGGCGCTGCACCGAAATCACGCGCGTGCTCGTGGAACAATTCACCATACTGGAAACCATGCTGCCGACGCATTTTCTCGCCTTCCGTCATTTGCTCGAGCCCGCCAGCGGATTTCAGTCGGAACAGTTCCGCGAGATCGAATTTCTGTGCGGCCTGAAGGATGAGAAGATGCTCCGCTATCATCGTCCCACACCCGAGGCGTACGAACGGCTCAGGCGCAGGCTGGAGGAACCTTCCTTACACCAGGTATTTTTTGCCGCCCTGGAGAGAATGGGAACATTGCCCGCAATGAGCGAGCACACCAGCGCCCAGGAAAAGTTTGCCGCGCGCGCTCAGGCGATTCACGCACTCTACAAAGACGAGAATCACCGCCGCGACTGGATCGACGTGTGCGAGCGACTGACAGAGTTCGACGAGTTGGTGGTGAGCTGGCGCCTGCGGCATATTCAACTGGTGGAGCGGATCATTGGAATCCGCATGGGGACGGGGGGAAGCGCGGGCGCATCTTACTTAAAGTTGACGCTCGACAAAAAATTCTTTCCCGAGCTATGGGAAGCGAGGACGTTGCTGACGGAATGAATTGTGCGCGTCCACATCTGATTGCCCAGTGATCGCAGGCTTCAAATTTTCGCCCCGTCTGCCATGAATTCCAAGCACCAACAAGTAACATTGATTGGCGCCGGGCTGAGCGGCCCGCTCCTGGCGATTCTGTTACGGCAGCGCGGATTTGCCGTTGAGATCTACGAACGGCGAGCGGACCGGCGGAAGGTGCGGGTGAGCGCAGGACGGTCGATCAATCTAGCTATTTCGACCCGCGGCATTCATGCCTTGCGGCAGGCCGGATTGTGGGATCGGATGCAAGGCATCATCGTTCCGATGAAGGGCAGAATGATGCATTCGGTTACCGCCGAGCTTACCTTTCAGCCCTACGGAAAAAACGAGAGCGAGGTGATCAACTCGATTTCGCGAGCCGAACTCAACCTTGCACTCGTGAACGCGGCGGAAGAACACGGAGCGGCAATTCATTTCAATCAGCGTTGCGTGGGATACGATCTGCGAAGCCACAGCTTACGACTGCGCGATGAGGAAACCCGGGCAGAATGGACGAAGGAAGCGGGCGTGGTCATCGCATGCGATGGGTCGGCCTCGTCGATTCGGACAGAGATGCTGAAAATGAACCGGTTCGACTTTTCGCAGCAGCATCTTGGCCATGGATATAAGGAATTGACGATTCCCGCCGGAGCGCTCGGCGAGCATCAATTGGAGACGAACGCTCTGCACATTTGGCCGCGAGGGAATCTCATGCTGATTGCCCTGCCCAATATCGACGGGACTTTCGCATGCATTCTGTTTCTGCCGTTTGAGGGCGCGGATAGCTTTGCCAGCCTGAGCGCGCCGCAGAGGGTGATCGAGTTTTTCCGGGATCGATTCCCCGACGCGCTGCGATTGATGCCCGGGCTGGCCGAGAATTATCTCGCCAATCCCACGGGAGCGATGGTTACCATCAAGTGCTCGCCGTGGCACATGGAAGGGAAGGCGCTGCTCCTGGGAGACGCGGCCCATGCCATCGTGCCGTTCTTCGGGCAGGGAATCAACTGCGGATTCGAGGACGGCACTGTGCTGATCCAGCTGCTCGATCGATATAACGCGGACTGGGAGGGAGTTTTCAGCGAGTTTGAGCGCGAGCGCAAAGTCAACACCGATGCCATCGCCGACATGGCAGTCGAAAATTTCGTGGAGATGAGAGATCGGGTTGGGGATTCGCGATTTCTGTTGCGCAAGAAGGTGGAATTGATGCTGGAAGAGCAATTCCCCAAACGCTTCGTTCCGAAGTATTCCATGGTGACGTTTCACCGCGTTCCGTATTCGGTCGCGTTCGCCCGGGGAGTGGTTCAGGACCAAATTCTCGCCCAGCTTTGCGATTCGATCCGGCGCGTCGAAGAGCTTGACTGGAAAAAAGCCGAGCAATTGATCGAGCGCGATCTTCCCCCCTTGGAGTTGCCGCAGTGACCGAGGACGAATTCCGGCCTGGGGAAGACTTCGCGCGGGCGATGGATGAACAGGACCCGCTGAGAGAATTCCGCCACCAGTTTCTGTTTCCGAAAAGCAAGGATGGCGGCGATTGCCTTTACCTGTGCGGCCATTCGCTGGGGCTGCAGCCGAAGACAGCTGCGCCCTACATCGAAGAGGAATTGAAGGAGTGGGCGCGTCTCGGCGTGGAAGGGCATTTTCACGCCAAGCATCCGTGGATGCCTTACCATAGGCTGCTTCGCGAGCAGACCGCCGAACTGGTGGGGGCGAAGCCGGCGGAAGTTGTGGTGATGAATTCGCTCACCGTCAACCTGCATCTGATGATGGTTTCGTTTTACCGGCCGACCTCTGCGCGGAACAAGATTGTCATCGAGAGTGGGGCGTTTCCCTCCGACCGATATGCCGTGAAGTCACAGATTCGTTTTCACGGATTCGATCCGGAAACGGCGTTGATCGAACTCCAACCGCGCTCGGGGGAGGCGTGCTTGCGCGAGCCGGACATTGAAGGATTCATCGAAAGCCGGGCTCAGGAGATTGCGCTGCTTATGCTCGCTGGGGTGAATTACTCAACCGGCCAGGTTTTTGATATGGAGCGCATCGCCAGAGCCGGTCGCCAGCGAGGATGCGTCGTAGGGTTGACCTGGCGCACGCGGCCGGAAACCTGCCGTTGAAACTTCACGAATGGGGACCGGACTTTGCGGTTTGGTGCAGCTACAAATATCTGAATGGCGGTCCGGGATGCATCGCAGGATGTTTCGTTCATGAGCGCCATGCCCAGGCCTGGGAGCTGCCGCGCTTCACCGGGTGGTGGGGACATGACCAGCGCACACGTTTCCAAATGAGGGAAGATATCGATCTCGTTGCCGGAGCGGACGGCTGGCAGTTGAGCAATCCTTCGATTTTTGCCCTGGCGGCGCTGCGGGCGTCGATGGAGATATTTCACCAGGCCGGAATGGAACGCCTGCGAAAAAAAAGCGTTTCCCTGACCGGATATCTAGAATTCTTGTTGAGGAGGAATGGGCCGGGATTTTCGATCATTACCCCGTCGATTGAGGAGCAACGCGGCGCGCAGATTTCCATACGAATTCCCGACAAAGGCAAAATGTTATGTAAGAACCTGATCGAGGAGGGAGTGATCGGCGACTGGCGCGAGCCGGATACGTATCGAATTGCGCCCGTGCCGCTTTACAATTCGTACCACGATGTTTTTCAATTCGTCCGCAAGTTCACCGGCAAGACCGCCCAATCGAATTCCACGATAAATGGCCGCAGCCCGGCATAAATAACAAAAAATCATGGGCTTACCGCGCGATTACCTTCGTAACAGGCCCGCTCTCCGATCTCCCACATAAACTGTTCCCGTGGATTTGATTCCTCGGCGACAACCCGGAAAGTGGACGGGATCGGTGTGCGCCGTCGTCTGCCTGCACCTGACGGTATCTTTGCTTGCCCGTCACGCTTCGGCGCTCACCGCGTTCGGAGATCTGATGCAGTGCGCGCTGCTTCTCTGCGCGACGATCTCAATCGGATTGAACATCAGAGCCAACCAAAAGAAAGCCCAGCTTTTCTGGACGCTCATGGCGTGCGGTTGCGGCATGTGGTTTTTTGCTCAGGCGCTATGGACCTACTTCGAAGTGTATCTGCGGCAGGAGGCGCCGAACCCCTTCATCGGCGACGTGATTTTGTTCCTGCACATCGTTCCCATGATGGCGGCGCTGGCGGTGCAGCCGCATCTGCAGCGCAATGAGCGATCTCTGCAGCGGGCTTCGGTGGATTTCCTCCTGCTGTTTACCTGGTGGCTTTATCTCTATCTTTTCATCATTATTCCCTGGCAGTACATTTCGCCGGACGTGGTTACGTACGGCACCAGCTTCGACGTGCTTTACACCTGCGAACAGGTTGTCTTGATCGTTGGTGCGGCCTGGGTGTGGAGGACCAGCGGCGGCCCGTGGCGGGTGATCTATGCCAACTTTGCAAAAGCCACTCTGCTTTACAGCTCAGGTTCGATTCTCGCCGGCGTTGCCATCGACCGCGGCATCTACTACACGGGAAGCTTGTTTGATACTCCGCTGGTGGCGGCCATGGCGTGGTTTGCCACCATTGGGTTCCTCGCGCAGGAGAAGCGACCGGCACACTCGCTGGTCGACCGAAAGGAGGAACACGATCACGGAATCTTGACAGCCAGGCTGGCGATGACGGCGGTCTTCTCAACCCCGGTCATGATTGCCTGGGCGCAGTTTGGAGCGACGCCAGCGCGCGTGCGCACCTACCGCGTTT
>JASHRB010000704.1 GCA_030037575.1 Candidatus Sulfotelmatobacter sp.
TGGGCTGTTTTTATTGCCCGCCTGCGAATCACCGCCGGGTTGGGGGCCGCCAAAGAGGTGCACGCATTTGTGTGGAATTGCTGGCTTTACCCACAAATCATGGAATCCTGACCGCGACCGCATTCAGAGCGCGGTGGCCACGCTGATTCACCGCGGGCCCGACCAGCAAGGCGTCTTCCAGTCCCATCTCTGCTCGCTGGGCGCGGCACGGCTGAAGATCATCGATCTCGGCTCGGGCGATCAGCCCATGCTCTCGGAGGACGGCAGTACGGCGATCGTTTTCAACGGCGAAATCTACAACCACCGGGAGTTGCGCCGCGAGCTCGAATCGCTGGGCCATCGATTTCATTCGCACTGCGACACCGAGACTGTCCTGCGAGCGTTTCTCCAATGGGACACAGACTGTTTTTCGCGCTTGCGCGGCATGTTCGCCGTGGCTCTGTGGACGAAGTCGGAGAAGCGGCTGGTACTGGCACGCGACCGCCTGGGCATCAAACCGCTTTACTTCATGCGCCGCGGGGTGGACATATTGTTCGGATCGGAACTCAAAGCCATCCTGGTCCACCCTGAGGTGGAGCGTCGCCTGAGTCTCGGCGGGCTCGACTGCTATCTTTCTCTCAACTATGTGCCCTCTCCCTGGACCCTGGTGGAGGGAATCGAGAAACTCCCGCCCGGACAGTGGCTGGAGTGGAAGGACGGCGCAGTTTTTCGGGATTCGTATTGGCGCCTGCCTTTCCCGTCTCCGCGCCAGTGGACTGTGGACGCGGCGAAAGAGGAATTGGATGCGCTTCTGCGGCAGTCGATTGGCGAGCATTTGCTCTCCGACGTTCCTCTCGGCATGTGGCTCAGTGGAGGCATCGACTCGTCCACAATTTTGCATTATGCGGCGACTGAATCGACGGCGCCGATCAAGACCTTTTCGATTTCGTTCCAGGGCCGGAGTTTCGACGAGAGCCGGTTTGTACGCGAGGTTGCGCGGCAATATCACACCGACCACGAAGAGTTGGATCTCAACCCCCAAGTCGATCTGCGGGGTGCGATCGAAGAGTTTGCCTACTATTCCGATGAGCCTTCGGCGGATGCCGGAGCACTTCCTGTCTGGTTTCTTGCAAAACTGAGCAAGACGAAAACCACCGTCAGCCTCAGCGGCGAAGGGGCTGACGAACTGTTCGGCGGGTACCTGACTCACCGTGCGAATCGGCTGGCGACCCTGGCCAGAAAACTGCCGCGGCCGGTTCTCGGGCTTGCCCAGGCGGGGCTCGCAATGTGGCCCGTCTCCGACGAGAAAATCAGCTTCGAGTACCAGCTGAAGCGGTTTCTCGAAGGCTGCCAGATGTCTCCCGAAAGCGCCCACGCCTATTGGAACGGAACGTTTTCTGAAAGGCAAAAGAAAGCTCTGTTGCGTACGCAGCCCCCCCCCGCCCTGGCTTCCATCCTGAGTGAATTGCGCGATCGTTTGCCGGCAGACGACGATCTCGCGCCTTACCTTTGGTTTGATCAACGATATTTTCTTCCCGACGATATTTTGAACAAAGCCGACCGCATGAGCATGGCGCATTCGCTTGAAGTACGTCCGCCGTTTCTCGATCATCGCATTGTAGAGTTCGCAGCGTCGTTGCCGGCATGGCTGAAGATTCGCGGCGCGCGTCAAAAAGTGCTTTTAAAGGAACTGATGCGCGACAAGCTTCCCGCCGCCGTTCTCCGCCGGAAGAAGATCGGGTTCGATATTCCGGCGCACGACTGGCTTCGCGGCTGCCTGCGAACGCTGATGCTCGAGGTTCTCCTCGACGGCGCTTCCGCACCGTCAAAGCTGTTTCGCCGTGAGGCAATGGAGAAATATATTCGCCTGCACCTGGAGAGAAAAATAAATGTTGGATATCACTTATGGGGCCTGATGGTGCTGTTTCTGTGGATGAAAAGGTGGGGAATTCAGGCAGAAGCCGCACACGAAAGCAAAATTTGGATGCAGGAAAAAACTGGCACCTATATCTGACCGCACTGCTCGCCTGCGGCGCCATCTATCTGGGTTGCATCGTCTCTCCGCCGTCGCTCATGGATGACGTGGACGCCGTGCAGGCGCAGATTTCGCGCAACATGCTGGCTTCCGGAGACTGGGTCACGGCGCGATTGGATGGCGTTGCCTACCTGGAAAAGGCGCCTCTCATTTACTGGACCATTGCCGCGACTTACGAAATTTTCGGCGTGCACGACTGGGCGGCGCGTCTTCCCATCGCCGGGTCGGCGATTGGCTTGTGCTGGCTGACCATGGCTTTCGGCACCTGGGGGTTCGGCAAACGCGCCGGATTCTATGCCGGACTTTGCATGGGTACTTGCGTCGGGCTTTTTTTGTTTACTCGGGTCTTAATTCCAGATGTGATGATTACCCTCACAATCGCGTTAGCCATGTGGGGGTTTCTGCGCGTGTTGGATGAGGAAGAGGCTCATCCGCGGTTCTGGGCCTGCCTGCTGGCCATCAGTCTAGGACTGGGACTGTTGCTCAAGAGCCTGATCGGGGTGGTTTTTCCGGTCGCCGCAGCTGTGCTTTATCTGGGAATCACCGGTCAGCTGTTCTCGTGTCGCACCTGGCGTCGATTGCATCCCATAAGCGGATCGCTGCTGGTTCTGCTCATCGCTGCCCCATGGCATGTTCTCGCCACGCTGCGCAACCCCCCTTATTTTGCCTTCACGCTGCGCAGCGCGCCCGGCGAATACCACGGATTTCTGTGGTTTTTTTTCATCAACGAACAACTGCTTCGATTTTTGAATCTGCGCTATCCCCGCGACTACAATACGGTTCCGCGGCTCGGTTTCTGGCTATTGCATCTGGTGTGGTTGTTCCCCTGGAGCGTGTATTTTCCCGCCGTGGCGAAGCTTTCCTTCAAGCCCACCGATCGCGCTGGCCGAACTCGGTTGCTCGCCCTTTGCTGGACAGGATTCATTCTCGTCTTCTTCACCTTCTCAACCACGCAGGAATATTATTCGATGCCCTGCTATCCCGCGCTGGCGTTGCTTCTGGGCTCGGCGATGGCGACGAAAAGCGACTGGATCCGGCGAGGTACGCGAACTCTGGCGGCGATTAGCGCGCTCTGTGCAATCGCGGCGTTTGCACTGTACTTCATCAATCGCCACGTGCCTGCACCCGGAGACATTTCGCAGGCGCTCAGCCGACACCCGAAAGCCTATACCCTCTCGCTTGGCCACATGCAAGATCTCACGCTGCCATCGTTCGCTTATCTTCGCTTGCCTCTGGTGGTCGCCGCCATCGCCTTCGCCATCGGAGCCCTCTTCGGTTGCAAATGGCTGGGGCAAAAAGCGTTCCTGGCAGCGGCGCTGATGATGGTGCTGTTCTTTCATGCCGCGCGCATGGCCATGGCGGTTTTCGATCCCTATCTTTCATCCCGGCCTCTGGCGGAGGCGATCCTGAAATCTCCGCCCGGAAGGCTGATCGTAGACCACCACTACTACACCTTCTCCTCCATATTCTTTTACACCGGTCGTACGGCGCTGCTGCGCAATGGGCGTTTCAACAATCTGGTTTACGGTTCATATGCTCCCGGCGCGCCCGATGTATTTATCGACGATCCGCAGTTTAGGGAACTTTGGCTAAAGCCACTGCGCGCTTATCTGGTTGCCAGTGAAAGCGCGGTGCCGGGATTGGAGTCGCTGGTGGGCACAGATCATGTGCATGGCATTGTGGCCAGCGGCGGCAAAGTGGTTTTGACCAACCTGCCGCCGGCCCGTCGCCAGGAGGAAGGGCGGTTTTAGCGGCGCCGCGGGCGGCTGCGATCCGCCACAAAAGCGGAATTTCTGATATTCATAGTTAGGACAAATAGCGAGGAGGCTCCATGAGGATTGCAGTGCTGGGAGGCGATGGCTACTGCGGATGGGCAACGGCTTTATATCTCTCGAAGAAAGGGCATAGCCTGGCGGTGATCGACAATTTTGCGCGCCGGCAGTGGGATCACGAACTCGGCGTACACACGCTTACGCCGATCCGCACGCTGGCCGAGCGCTTGAATGCGTGGCAAGACGCCAGCGGGGAGACCATCGATCTGTTCGTCGGCGATGTGATGGAATACGACTTCCTTTCCTCCGTGATGCAGAGCTTCGAGCCCGATGCCGTGGTTCACTTCGCCGAACAGCGCGCCGCTCCCTATTCGATGATCGACCGCAAACATGCGGTGTTCACGCAGGTGAACAACGTGGTGGGCACGCTCAATCTGCTGTTTGCGCTGCGCGAGTTCGCCCCGGATTGCCACCTCATCAAGCTGGGCACCATGGGCGAATACGGCACCCCCAACATCGATATCGAAGAAGGCTACCTCACCATCGAACACAATGGGCGAAAAGACACGCTGCCCTATCCCAAGCAGCCCGGTTCGTTCTATCACCTCTCCAAGGTGCACGACAGCCATAATATTATGTTCGCGTGCAAGATCTGGAAGCTGCGTGCGACGGATCTGAATCAGGGCGTGGTCTACGGAACGATGACCGACGAAGTGAGGATGAGCGAAGCCCTGATCAACCGCTTCGACTACGATGAAGTCTTCGGCACCGTGCTCAATCGCTTCTGCGTGCAGGCGGCGATCGGACATCCCCTCACCGTTTACGGCAAGGGGGGGCAGACCCGCGGCTTTCTTGACATTCGCGATACCGTGCGCTGCATCGAGATTGCCTGCTTGAATCCGGCGGCCCCGGGCGAATGCCGCGTATTCAATCAATTCACCGAGCAGTTTTCCATTTTGGATCTCGCGCATATGGTGAAGACGGCGGGGAACAAGTTGGGACTGAGGGTTGAACTCGATCATCTGCCCGACCCGCGGGTCGAGGCGGAAGAACATTATTACAAGGCGAAGCATTCAAAGCTGATCGAGCTGGGATTGCAGCCGCACTTGCTCTCTGATTCGCTGCTCGATTCGCTGATGAATGTGGCGATGAAATATCGCGACCGCGTGGACTTGAGCGTGATGCTGCCGCGGGTCAACTGGCGCCAGGCGCGCAACCGCGAAGAGCACCGGCGGGCGCGCGAACCGATGCCCTTGTAAACCAAGCCGCGGTGATAAGCGGCGGCAGAGCCCGATCGGCGCCCGGTTCAGACATCGGCGGAGGTGACGGGCACCAGTTGTCCGTCGCGAATGTAATACTCTCCATCACGCCAGCGGATGCTGTTGCGCGTAAAACTCACCAGCCAGATCAAAAACGCAACGGCATCCCACAGCGGGATCAGCACAAGCTTCTTCCACAGGGAACTCTGCTTCAACCCCCAAACGCCAATCATCCAGGTCACAAGGAAACGAAGAAGCAAGTAAGTCCCGAAAAAACCCGTCGCCAGGGCAGGCGATGGAGCCCAGGCAACCGCCATGAGCGACCAGGGCAAACCCTGGGTGAGAAGCAATCCCAGATGCCCCCACGGCCGCATGTGCCGCATGACGACCACCCAGCGCAATCGTTTGTGCAGCAGGGCGTTCATGGACGCGTAGTCAGCGACCGTCGAAATCGTGTAGCGCGAGAGTTCGACCTGATAGCCCTGCTCGGCAATGAGCCTACCCACCAGCAAGTCGTCCGCCGGACGGAATTGAATCGCTTTATATCCGCCGAAGCCGCCGAGCGCTTTCTTGGTTGTGGCGATCGTCGGTCCCAGGGCGAACTTCACGCCCTCCAGCTGCCGCGCCACCAGAATGCCGGCGTAAAAATCGGAGAACATGCCGATCGTCTGCAGACTGTCGGTAAAAGTTTTGTCCTCGATGGCCACGTAAAAACAGGTCACGGCTCCGACGTTTTTGTCCGCCAAAGGAGCGACGACTTGGCGCAGGTAATCCGGTCGCACGCGCACATCACTGTCACTGACGATGAGCACCTCGTTCTGCGCCTCGCTGACCAGGCGATCCAATTTCACCACCTTGTCATTCGAACCTTTTCCGCCAGAAGCGAAAAGCACTCGAATGCGGCACTGGGGAAAATCCCGCTTGAGTTTTTCAATGACGGGAAGAACCGGGTCGTCTTGTTCGCCCAGGCAAAAAAGAATCTCGTAGTCGGGATAATCCTGCCTGCAGAAGCTGGCGAAGTTTTCGTAAGCCTCAGGATCAAGCCCGCGAACCGGCTTCAAATTGCTGAGGGGAGGGGTAAAGGGGGAGCCCGCCGCGCCGCGACGCCGGCCACGCCGAAAAAACTGCCACACGCTGTAAAGCGCAATCAGGTAATAAATGAAAGGGATGGATGCCACCCCCAGAACGACGTAGCGCGCGGTTGAGATCATCGGGAATTGATGGTTTCACTATAGCAGCTTCGATCACAAGGCTGGACCCGTCCCGGGACGAGCAAGCTGGTTTCTGCCTGGGGAAAACATCGGTCCGGCCCGGCGACTCATTTGCTGGACACGGCCGGTTTCAGGTCGTCGGCCGACTTCTGCAGCGCGTCCAGGGAAAAGGCTTCCAGCTGATAAAGAGTGGGATCATTCTCGCGCTTTGCAATGTAGTGGTCGCCCACTTTTGCGATGGCGACTCTCTCTACGCGCTGGCCGCCGTCAGAAGTAACGGTGACGTTCATGCTGGGATTTGCAAAACCTGCATCGACAAATTTACTGGAGGTTAGATCGCGAAGTTCCGAGATGAATGACTGCGTCAAGTCGGCGTCCATCTTCTTGCCGTTCGACCACCAATCGGCGCCGCCTTTGACCAAGGAATACGCTTTGGGGCCGCTGTGCATCTCGATTTTGTCGGGCTCGTGAACGCCGAAGTCAAACAGCTTCTTGTTGCGGAAGTCATCGACCCCTTTATCCATGGCCGCGCCTAGCAGCGAATCGACTTTGTATGCGCCTTCGACCACGCTCGATTTGGCGTAGTAGGTGTCTTTGTTTTTGTGAAGCTGGAGTTCCTGGCTGCCGGACGGCCCGGTGATCTTGGCTATCGCGACCGGAGTTCCGCGGGCAAAAGCCGACGCGGCATCATTCGCTGGGGCGTCCGAAGCGCTAAGGTCCATGCGCGCATCCGCCAATTTTCGCGCCAGCTCCCCAACCTCAATATCATCTGCGCGCAGCGTCTTCGGTTTCAGAAACTGCCATTCATCTTTGCTGCGTCCAAATTCAATCTCCTGATTCTTTCTGCGCAGATCGATCAGGCTGATTTTATCGGCATCAATCGTCAGCAGACGCTTGTCGCGCAGATCATTCACGCTCTTGTCGATGCTGGTTTTCTCGTAGCTGGGCATGGTGAACAGTCGCGGATCGCCGGCCAGCATGGCGTACACCGCGTTTCCCGTCGGGGTTTCATCGCCCAGCAAGAGCTTCTGTGATTGATTGTCCTTTTCGCTTATGTCCAGCTCGAAGGCAGGCGGATCCAGACCAAAGGTTTTCAAGTCGGAAGTCCTGTCTTCAATGAGCCGATCCGAGTTCAGTGAAGATAAGGTGGAAAGCGTGCTCGAGATCGCGCCCTGGTCGACGGACAGCGTCTGAGGTTGAGCCATTTGCCAGGAGCCGGAGGCGTCCTTCACCAACACAACTGCCGGCGCGTCTTTGGTTTTCATTTCGAGTTTGGTGATGG
>JASHRB010000705.1 GCA_030037575.1 Candidatus Sulfotelmatobacter sp.
GCTTCTCGCGATCAATCCCATCGGGATCGTAGATTACACCGTTCGAATCGGAAACCGTCACCGGCTTCGCACCGAGATCCAGCAACTTCTCGATCGTATATTGCGAAACATTGCCGCTGCCGGAAACCAAGCACAGCTTGCCTTCGAGCGAGTCTTTGCGGCTCTTCAGCATTTCCTCGGCAAAATAGACGCAGCCGTAGCCGGTCGCCTCAGGACGAATCAGCGAACCTCCCCAGTTCAAGCCTTTGCCCGTGAGCACGCCGGTGAATTCGTTGCGCAGGCGTTTGTACTGGCCGAAGAGATAGCCGATTTCGCGACCTCCCACGCCGATGTCGCCGGCGGGAACGTCGGTGTTCGGGCCGATGTGCCGGGAGAGTTCGGTCATGAAGCCCTGGCAGAAACGCATCACCTCGTTATCGCTTTTGCCTTTGGGATCGAAGTCTGATCCGCCCTTACCGCCTCCCATGGGCAACGTGGTCAAGGAATTTTTGAACACCTGCTCGAACGCCAAAAATTTCAAAATGCCCAAGTTGACTGAGGGATGGAACCGCAGCCCGCCTTTATAAGGACCGATAGCGCTATTCATTTCAATACGGAAGCCGCGGTTGACTTGCACATTGCCCTGATCATCGAGCCAGGGCACGCGGAACATAACAACGCGCTCCGGTTCGACGATGCGGTCGAGAATGCGATTCGATTGATACTCAGGATGCTTCGCCAGAACTAACCGCAGCGAATCGAACACCTCGCGGACAGCCTGGTGAAACTCAGGCTCGGCGGGGTTTTTCGCCTTCACACTCTGCATCACGTCTTCAATGTAGTCGCCCGGAGGCTTCAGTCCAGGCGTGGTCAGAGTGCCAGCAGTCATAGCCTTATCTCCGTGGGTAAGTCCAGTTGAGACGCGTTTCACATCGTGAGCTTCGCTAGGACAACCGCAGGGATCATCAACCCCTGGGGCAGTGACAGTGTCACTTGAGTAACGGGAGAGGTGGTTGGTAGTTTAGGTACGAACCAACGGTTACTCCCTAGGAAGCATACTCCAGCTGGAGCGGGGAGAACAGGGGCCGATCGTTTGGCATGGTTTGGCACCCCCGTTCCGATGATTCGCGGATCACGTCCGCATTGACTCTGCAGTGGGCTCCTTCCGTCGGCTGAACCGCGCCGACCCTCGGGCCGACCAGCGCCGAGTGGGTTGAACCGGCTGAGGGCGAGCCCGCTGCCCGCCAGCGCCTACAGGATTCTTTCCTGCACATAGCCGTTGGCCCCGAGCGCAGAGATCAGTTCGGCAATGTGGTCAGGGCCGCGGGTTTCCATGGTGATGTCGATGGCGGTGTCGCCAAGATTCACGTTGTGGTAGGCGCGGTCGTAGGAAGTTTCAACGATATTGGCCCGATGCTGCGCGAGGATTCCGGTGAGTCGATGGAGTGCTCCGGGATAATCGGGAAGATGCACGCGCAGGCGCACGAGGCGTCCGTCTTTGACGAGGCCACGCTCGATGATGCGCGCGAGCAAAGTCACGTCGATATTGCCGCCGCTGATGATGACAGCGATTTTCTTTGCCCCTTTGTCGCGCGTGTTTTTTTCCGAAAACAGCGGAATGCGGCGGTTGACTAATGCGGCAAGAGCCGCCGCGCCCGCGCCTTCGGCAAGAATTTTTTCCCGTTCCAGCAAGAGCAGCACGGCATTTGCAATTTCTTCTTCTTCCACCGTCACAATTTCATCGACATATTTCTGAACAAGCGGGAGAGTTTTTTCTCCCGCCCGGCGTACGGCGATGCCTTCGGCGATGGTCACGGCCGCAGGCAGCGTTACCGGCCTGCCTTCCGATATCGCGACTTTTAAGGAAGGCAAGCGTGCCGGTTGAACACCGGCGAGCTGGATGCGGGGATTGCTTTCTTTCAACGCGCAGGCGACCCCGCCGATCAAACCGCCGCCCCCGACGGGCACCACAACAGCTTCGAGATCGGGGTGTTGTTCGAGCAGTTCCAGGCCGAGAGTTCCCTGCCCCGCGATTACTACATCGTCGTCGAATGCGTGGATCAAGGTAAGGCGTTCTTGCGCGCTGAGACGCATCGCTTCTTCGTAAGCTTCATCGTAGTTCGCCCCGTGGAGAACAACTTCACCGCCGTAACCGCGCGTGGCCGAAACTTTAATCAACGGCGTGGCGAGCGGCATGACGATTTTCGCGCGAATGCCGAGATTCGACGCATGATAAGCAACGGCTTGCGCATGATTTCCGGCAGACGCAGCAATTACGCCTTGAGAACGTTCTGGGGCAGTGAGTGTCAGCAGCTTGTTCAACGCGCCGCGCTCTTTGTAGGCACCGGTGCGCTGCCGATTTTCGAGCTTGAGACAGATCGAATGTCCCGTGACCTCAGAAAAAGTTTCGGAACGGCTGCACGGAGTGGCGTGAATCGATTTGCGGATGCGGGCCAGAGCGGACCTAATTTCTTGCAGAGTAACCATGGGAGGGGCACGGCGCATTGCTTCGCCGTTCTCTGTTAACAAACTTGCCGAACATTGCTTCCCAAAACCCGGAACTTCCACGATACCCGAACCCGGGGAAAGCCGCTACCACAGCGTCCGTGCAACGAGCGGAAAAATCCATGCGAAGCATTCAAAATGACGATTGTACTTTCAAGAGATTTCAAATTAGACAGATAGCGTGGCGGATCGTCACCCTAGCTACGCGCTCGATCATGATGCTTGTGGCATCGGATTCATCGCCCACCTGGGGGGTGGTGCGTCGCGCGAGTTGGTGCGGCGCGGACTGGATGCGCTGGCGCGGCTCGAGCATCGCGGCGGTGTGGATGCGGATGGGCGCAGCGGCGACGGCGCGGGTTTGCTGATGCAGCTGCCGAAAGAATGGTTTCGCAAGTCGGCGCGCGCTTGCGAGATCGATTTGCCGCAGGAATTCGGCGTGGGCGTGGTGTTTCTTCCATGTGGCCAGGAGCAACGCGCGCAGCATGCGATTGGCGCAGCCGCCGCAAAACTTGACCTTGCATTCCTGGGTTGGCGCGTGGTTCCAACCGACGCTTCCATTCTGGGGCCAAAATCGACCGCATCCTTGCCCGTTATTCGGCAGTGCTTCCTAGCACCGAGTAACCATGCGCTGAACGGCGGTTTCGATTTCGAATTACAGCTTTATCGCTTGCGGCTGGAATTGGAGACGATTCCAAATTCCGGTTATTACTGTTCGCTCTCGTCGAAAACGATTATCTATAAGGGATTACTCACGCCTGAGCAGTTGGCCCCGTTTTACGCCGACCTAAACGATCCTGACTTTGTCAGTTCGTTCGTGGTTTTTCATCAGCGCTATTCGACCAATACCGCGCCGAGCTGGGCGCTGGCGCAGCCCTTTCGCTTGATCGCGCACAACGGCGAGATCAACACGATCAGCAGTAATCGGCGCTGGTTTCGTGCGAGGGCGTGCGCGTTGCGAACGAAACTTGGATTGCCCGCCAAGGCGAAATTGTTGCAGCCGGGCATGAGCGATTCGGCGAGCTTCGATAACGCGCTGGAAGCCGGAGTTCGAAGCGGCGGCAGCGTGGTGGAAGCGGCGCTTCGCTTGATGCCACCTGCTTGGGAACACGACCAAGAAATCGAGCGCGGAGTGCAACAATTTCTGGCCAGCAGTGCACATAAGCAAGAGCCGTGGGATGGGCCGGCAGCAATGGTTTTCAGCGATGGCCAATTTGTGGGCGCAAAGCTCGATCGCAACGGGCTGCGTCCGTTGCGCTACACCCTGACTTCCGATGGGTTGCTGATTGTCGGCTCAGAAGTTGGCATCACCAATCTTGCGGGCAAGCATGTGGTCGAGCGGCAAAGGCTGGGACCGGGCGAGATGTTGATCGCCGATCCGGCCAGCGGAATTTTTTATCGGCCCAAGGATGTTGAGCGACTGGTTCCGGTTGATGATGCCTGGACTCCGCCAACCACGATTTCCGCGAAGCACAAAGCAGCTCAGGGGGTGCATGACGCGAATCGATGGATGGCCGCGTTCGGCTGGACGGAAGATCAATTCCGCTTGTTGTTTCAGGCGATGGTCGAGCACGGGCAGGAGCCGCTGTGGAGCATGGGCGACGACGCGCCCCCTGCGTTCTTATCGAGCCTGCCGCGTCCGCTGTGGGATTACTGCAAACAAAGATTCGCGCAGGTCACGAATCCGCCGATCGATCCGTTACGCGAGAGCCAGGTGATGTCCCTCGATGTGTATCTCGGCAGGGAAACCAAGCTGAATTCCCCGTTGCTCGATGCCGGCCAGATGGATCGGCTCGCGGAAATGTTCTTGACGATTCATTGCGTCGATTTCAGCTTCGAAGTGAGCGGTGGAGTTGAGGCCGCGCGCGAACGCCTGAACCAAATGGGCGGAGAAGCTCGAAGAGCCGCAAGCAGTGGGCGCGCGATTCTGTTGAGCGATCGCGGAGTGAATGCAGAACGCGCGGCTTTGCCTGCGCTGCTTGGGGTTTCGGCGGCGTGGAAGGCGATGATCGCGGCCGAATGCTGGAATGTTCCGCTGTTCGTCGAAAGCGGGCAAGTTTTGGATACGCACCACGTTGCCCTGCTGCTGGCGAATGGAGCGAGCGCGGTGCATCCCTATTTGGCAATGAGCTTGGCTGCGCGTTGGGAAAAGAGCGGTCCGGCAAAGTATCGGAGGGCAATCGAAAAGGGGTTGCGCAAGGTGCTGGCACGGATGGGCATCTCGACCATGAGCAGTTACCGCAACAGCCAGATGTTCGAAATCATCGGTCTGGATGCGGAGGTATGCGAAGAATTCTTTGAAGACGCCGGGGGCTCGCTGGGCGGGACGTCGCTCGACGATTTGCTGGGCGATTGCATTACCTGCCACAAAGCCGGATTTGGCGCTTGCGAAGCGGAGTTTCGCGATGCCGGTTTGTATCGCTTCCGCCACCATGGCGAGCAACACGCAAGTTCGCCGGAGTTCGTGAAGCGAATGCATCGTTATATTAAGTCCCCGACCCCGGAAAATCAGGCAGCGCTGGCCGTGCTGGGGCAAGAGCGTAAGAAGCTTGCGGTGCGCGACCTGCTCGACTTTCGCGCCACCGAGGCGGTTGCGATCGACGAAGTGGAAAGCGAGACTTCCCTGCTCAGCCGTTTCAGCACGCAAGCCATGTCCCTGGGCGCAATTTCGCCCGAAGCGCATGAGACGCTGGCCATCGCCATGAATCGCCTGGGAGGACGCAGCAATACCGGCGAGGGCGGCGAAGACCCGAATATTTATTACGAGCGCCCGCAGGCGAACAATCGCGTGAAGCAGGTTGCGTCGGCGCGGTTTGGCGTGACGGCGGAATATCTGGTTCACGCCGATGAGATCGAAATCAAGATGGCGCAAGGCTCGAAGCCGGGCGAGGGCGGACAACTGCCGTCGATCAAGGTCACGCCGTACATTGCCCGACTGCGGCATGCAGTTGCGGGAACGTCGCTGATTTCTCCGCCCCCGCATCATGACATTTATAGCATCGAAGATCTGGCGCAGCTGATCTACGATTTGCGCGCGGTGAATCCGAATGCGCGAATCGGCGTGAAGCTGGTGTCAAGTTCGGGAGTGGGCGTGATCGCCACCGGCGTGGCCAAGGGTGGAGCGGATGTGATTACCATCTCCGGGCATGACGGCGGAACGGGCGCATCGCCGCTGAGTTCCATCAAGAACACCGGCTTGCCCTGGGAGATCGGCCTGCGTGACGCCCACACCGCGCTGGTTCGCGCGGGATTGCGCGCGCGAGTTCGATTGCGCGTGGACGGCGGGTTGAAGTTTGCGCGCGATGTGGTGATGGCAGCGTTGCTCGGAGCGGAGGAATTCGGATTTGGAACCGCCGCCTTGCTCGCGGTCGGTTGCGTGATGGCGAGGCAATGTCACTTGAATACTTGTCCGGTCGGAATTGCGACGCAGGACGACACCCTGCGGGCGCGGTTTGCGGGAAATCCGGAGATGGTGGAAACGTTCTTTCGCGCCCTTGCTGCCGACGTGCGTGCGTTGCTGGCGAAGATCGGTGCGACCTCGATCGACGAAGTCTTAGGAGCGGTGGAAAAGCTAATGCCACGCTCGGAAGATGCCAAGCGCAGCACGGCCAACTTTTTGAAGCCGCTTGAGAATCCGCCGGCACAGTTTAGTTGTCCTCACGAAGATAGCGGCGCACTACACCCGGAGTTGATTCGCGTGGTCGACGATCTGGAAGCGATGTCGCTGCGGCCTTATCGATTCCAGATCAGCAATGAGGACCGCGCGGTAGGCGCGCACTTCAGTGGCGAGGTGTTGCGCCGCTTTGGGCGATCCGGTCTACCGACGGGAGTGGACTTTGCATTCCATGGAACTGCGGGACAAAGCTTCGGCGCGTTTCTGATTTCCGGTGCCAACTTCCGCTTGAAGGGCGAAGCGAACGACTATGTGGGCAAGGGCCTATGCGGGGGAAGCATCGCCATTGACGCCGGCGCGGAAGCTTCTGAACGCGGAGATGTTCTGGTCGGCAACACGGTGTTATATGGCGCGACGTCAGGGGAATTGTTTATCGCCGGGCGGGCGGGCGAGCGTTTTGCAGTGCGCAACAGCGGCGCGCTCGCCGTGGTTGAGGGCGTGGGCCGGCACGGATGCGAATACATGACTGCGGGTGTTGTGCTGGTTCTCGGTCCACTGGGCGCGAACTTCGGCGCGGGCATGACCGGCGGCCTGACCTACTTGTTGCGTACGGAAGGTGACGCAAGCCAGAGGCAACTCCATCGCGAATCGGTACGCTTGGCGGAGCTTGATTTTCAGGAAGAGCAATGGCTGCGCCGAATTCTCCGGCGGCATGTACAACTCACCGGAAGTCCGTGCGCAGCCGGTCTTCTTTATTATTCCGCTTTGCCGCTGGTGCGCGTTGAGCCGCTCGCGCCGCCGTGCGGCGTCGAGGAAACGTGGTCTTCGATTCTCGCGCGCCTCGCCACAGAGGAAGCACGCAACTACGGCCGCGACAAGCTCATTCCTTCAGAGAACGCAGTGCTGCAATGAGCGCAGCTATTCGCACGCCAATACTTCGCAGGATTGGAATTCAGTTGCCCGGAGCGGAGTCCGCTATAATTCACCCCTAACTGCATGGACTTCGATCAGCTCATCACTTTTCTCGAAGTCGCCCGGCAAGGCAGCTTCTCCCGCGCCGGAGAAAAAGTATTCCGCTCACAGTCGGCCGTGAGCGCGCAGATTCGCCAGCTCGAACAAGAGTATGGCGATCGGTTACTCGATCGTTCGGGCAAGACTGTGAAGCTGACGCCCGCGGGACAGGTTTTTCACGATTACGCGGTGCGCATGAAAAAACTGCGTGACGAGTCGCTGGTGGCGGTCGCCGACCACGGCCACACGCCGCGGGGTACGCTGCTTGTCGGCGCAAACGAAGCAACCTGCCTTTATGTTTTGCCGGATGTTTTTGGCGAGTATTGCCGACGATATCCCGATGTGCAGATCAGTATTTATCGGAATTTCACTTACAAAATTGTCGAGAAGCTTGAGAATGGCTCGCTGGATGTTGGCATTATCAGTCTCCCGGTGCAGTCGCCGAGCCTGAAGGTGCAGGCAATTTATCGCGACCGCCTGATGCTCATGGTAAGCCCGAAAAATCCGTTGGCGAAGCAGAAGTCAGCACGAGTGATTGACGTGGTGAAACATCCGCTTTTGCTGCCGAAAACCGGGCACACGCGCCGACTCCTCGATAAGCTCTTCCGCGAATACAATGCCGAACTCAAAGTCAGAATGGAGCTGCCCAGTCTCGGAATGATCAAGAGCTTCGTCGCGGCAGATCTGGGCATTTCGCTGGTCGGCGCGTCGTTCGCAAACGATGACGTCGCAGCCGGCCGAGTAAAGCTGGTGGAGCTGGAAGGTCAGGACCTCTGGCGCGAACTGGGAGTGGCTTATCGGCGCGATCGCACACTCTCAGTCGCCAGCAAAACGTTCGTTGGCGTGGTGCGTCAGCTTTCGGATTATTTGAACAAGACGGAAGCTATCGTGCACAAATAGCATCTCTTCCTGAAAGCGAAACGGGTTTGGGCGGCCGCTTCCGGTGCCCTATTCGTGTGCCGCACGTGAAACGGATTAGAGTTGCATTACCGGCCGCAACGTAGCAAGATATTCACACCATTACACGCCGTTAAGACCGTTACGCGTCATTCAAGAAAGACGCAAGAATTAAAGAAAAGCCCAAGAATCGCAGTGGCAAACAGCTGAAATTTGCAATATTGTTTTCTTAGAGCGCATTTCTTAAGAGCATCGGCCACGCTCTCGCTGCGAAAGGATCGACATCATGAGCACGCCGTTCGACAGCATCGAAGGCGCCCAGGAGTATCTGGCACTTCTGCGCGAGGCGGTTGAGGAGGCCAAGCAGACCGCCGATGCAGATATTGCTGCGGAAGCGAAATCAAAGTCTTCGCGCCGCCTCGACGCCCTGCGGATAGTGTGGTTCAAGCTGGAAAAGCTGGAACTGCATGTGAAGGCAAGTTACCGCTTGCTGAATGACCTGCGCACACTGCGCCGGCTTCTGTTGGAGGAAAGATCGGCACCCGTCGCGGGGTCGCAAAAATCTCTGGTTTCAGAACCTGGCATAACCCACCAGGAAGTTGCCCCTAGCGGGACCGATTGAAGAATTGGGAGCCGGAAACCGGCTGCATCGAACCGGCGACTCCAGCTGGGGGAGCGGGTGTTCTTTCCTCGCGATGTTTGCTATTTTTTGGGCAGCTAGGGGTTTAGGCCGAACCACAGTGAGCTTTACAATTTAACCCCTCGCCCAGAGTGTATAGAGGGCTCATGTTTCACTTTCTTGGTTCATTTTCCCGTCACCGTTGGAACGTATTGGCCGCCAAAAAACATTTCGAAAAATTGTGGAGCGGGAGACGGGGATCGAACCCGCAACCACCGGCTTGGGAAGCCGATGCTCTACCATTGAGCTACTCCCGCCATTCGCGTTCGCAAAACAATATTAGCTCATGACAGGTTGCATTGCGAAGCCGCTGTGCGGCAAATACATTTGGTCAATGATCGTGCGGAAGGCGGTACGGCCGGTGTGTTAGGGTGTTGTCCTGGGGTGTACCTCCGTATGGTGATCGAGGGGGATATGGCTCGAGACAAAGTCCGCGATACGACTTTCATAGGGTTTCGCGGGCCAAAGGCCCGGCCTGACAGTTAATCATTTTCCCAGGTTCAGGGAGCGCTGCCTTCTGACGTTCTAGCAGTATAATGGCGAGCGATCTTTTCATTTCCGTTGACTGGAACAAAAAACTTATGACAACACCTGAGCAAAACACCTGTGCCCACGTTCCCTGCACCTGTCTGGTGGAAAGTGGCAAAAAGTACTGTAGTGACTCTTGCAGCGATGCCGGATCGGGTGACGTGGAGATCGCTTGCGAATGCGGTCACGCGACCTGTTCGGCAAGCATCGAAGAAGTAGCCTAGAACACTCCAAAAACTTCTCGGGTTTTGATCTGCCGGGCAGGCTTTTCTACCCTCCTTCGAAAATCCCGTTCCAGCAGACAGCGGGAAAGCAGAGAGCGGCGGCTACAGAAAAGGCGCAGGGCGGGCGTTGCCTGCGGCCCGCCCGTCCCCGCATTTTACTGCTGCACCATCGATACGGGCGCGGTCACGGCGCGAATTTCGGTGCCGGGGAGGCGATCATTCGTTTTGAGCGAAGCCTGGATCGACTTGACCTGCGAACCAAGACGGGTAATCTGTGCCTGCTGTGCCTTCATCTGGGATTGCTGCGTCCGAATTTGCGCTTGTTGTTTGCGAATCAGTCCCTGTTGCTGCTTGACCGCCTCAATCAGCAACGCCGTTAAGCGGCTGTAGTCCACGCCGCGTGCGTCTTTGCCGTTTTCCTCGTAGCTGACGACTTCAGGGACAACAGCTCCCACTTCTTCGGCAATGACTCCGATCTCGTGCTTGCCGGAAGCCTTAAGGTCGTAGGAGACGCCGCGCAATCGCTCGACCTTGGTCAATGCGTTTTCGAGCGGATGGATGTTGGTTTTCCAGCGGCGCGAACTGTAAGTTTCCCAGCTATCGCTTACGGGATGCCCGGCCCCTCGCGCCACGGTGAGAACGTTCGACGGTCTGGTCGTGCCGATGCCGACCTTGACGGCATGATTGCCGTTGCCACCCAGCACCAGCGAGTTACTCTGCTCGACAACCGCGTGCGCGCCAATCGCCGTGGCATTGGTGATACCGTCGGATGCATAGCACTCCCAGCCGATGCAGGTGAGTTCGCTGCCCGTGATGTTCGTGGATAGCGCCTCGACGCCTACGGCTGTATTGTCCCCACCGGTGGTGTTGGAATATAGGGCCTCATAACCTAGGGCCGTATTGGAAGCGCCCGTGTTACTCAAAAGTGCCTTGAAACCGTCGGCCGTGTTCTCGATGCCACTGGTGTTGGCGTAGAGCGCTCCGTAACCGGTCGCTGTGTTGTAGGATGCTGTGTTGGTATAGAGTGCCTTACCTCCGGTAGCCGTGTTGCCACCCCCACCCGTGTTGCTAAACAGCGCTAAGAAACCGCTGGCCGTGTTATCGCCGCCGGTTATGTTGGAGTAGAGCGCCTCGTAGCCGTTGGCGGTGTTGAGGGTTCCGGTGGTGTTGGAGTAGAGCGCCGCGGAGCCGACAGCGGTGTTGTTCGATGCAGTGTTAAGCTCCAGCGCGCCGGCGCCTACAGCGGTATTTTCGTTTCCCTGGATGCTCTCGAAAAGCGCCCCACCGCCGTTGGCGGTGTTGCCACTTCCTATGGTGTTGCTAGAGAGCGCATCGTAGCCGTTGGCGGTGTTTTCTACTCCGGTAGTGTTAGCATAGAGCGCGCCCGTGCCGGTGGCGGTGTTACAGCAGTAGACGTTGGATTGGAGCGCGCCGGCGCCGATGCCCGTGTTGCCGCCCTGCGTCATTGTGGTATTCCCGGCGAAGCCTAGGAATACATTTTGGAGATCGAACGTTCCGAAGGCGAACAGATTGCTTCCAATCTCGAAGCGGCCCGTGGCCGGCAGATTCAAGTTGCCACCAACATTGACTGCCGTAGTACCGGTTTGGGTCAGTATCGAATTCTGGATATTGGT
>JASHRB010000706.1 GCA_030037575.1 Candidatus Sulfotelmatobacter sp.
CCAGCACGGTTTTCGTCTTTCGCTGGCGCGAGCCGGACGCTTCCCGGCCTTACCGCATGTTTGGTTATCCGCTGGTGCCGGCGTTATTCATTGCCATCGCCTCCGTTCTTCTCTGTTACACGTTCCGCGGAGACTGGCCGAATTCGCTTTATGGTTTGCTGGTGATTCTGGCCGGAATACCGGTCTTTGGCTGGTTCAAGCGACGGCGACTAAGCTTGGGTGAGTGAATCTCGGACGAAACCAGCGCGGAGATTCTCGAATCGAACCGGGCTGGATCCGTCCTGAAACGGCGCCGAACCAAACTAGGAATATTACTTTGGTTCAAGAGCCGTTGACACATTTACCCCCTGTACTTTCTCCCTTAATCTGAAGTTTCCAATCCTGGTTTGCTCCCGCGGCAGGTCTGATTGGAGTTAAGGGATGGCTACGTCTCCGCAGGTTTTTCAGCTCAGCCTCTTGCCCGAGCGCAAGATCGACCGGCGCGCGCTGGCGTTCGGCTACGTGTTCCTGGTGCTGGCGCTGCTGGCCCTGGTCAATCTACGGCTTCTGTATCCCGACCGGATCGAGCTGAAGCAGTACCACGTGACCCAACTCATTCCTCAGCCGGCTTTGAAGCCGGAAGAACCAGAGCCGGTGAAGGTCGAACCGGAAAAGCCAAAACCGCTTCCCCCAGAGCCGGTGATTGTGCCAGATCAACCGAAGTTGGTGGTGCCGCCGGAAGTCAAGAAAATACCGCCAGCGCCGGTGGAGGCGCCAAAGGTTGTGATGAACCAGTTTGCCGCAACGGATTTGAAGATCGCGGCAGATACGGCGCGGCCAAAACTGGTGCATACGGGAGACTTCAGCGGAAGCGATATGGCTCCGACGGTCAAAGCGGCCGTGCAGAACGTGCAGACCGGAGGGTTCGGCGATCCCAACGGATTGAAGGGCGATGGCAAGGCCGGAGCAAAACTCTATGCCACGCAAAGCGGTTCGTTCGATATGCCGCTGGGACCGGGACAAGGCAACGGAACGGGCGGAGCGAAAGGGATTAAGGGCACGGTGGCGAGCGCTGATTTTGGCAGCGGAATCGCAACCCCAGGCAGCGCAGCGCGAGGCTCGGTTTCAACCGGCGGCTTCGGTTCGGAACAGCTGGTTCACGGCGGTCCCAAAATCGCACAGTTGGATTCGGGTCCGGCGACGACGCCGGTGGAGATCACATTTAAGCCGAATCCGGCCTACACCGACGAAGCCCGGGCGCTAAAGCTGGAAGGCGAAGTTCTGTTGGAAGTGCTGTTCAGCGCCGACGGGACGCTGCATGTCAATCGAGTGGTGCGCGGCCTCGGCCATGGGCTTGATGAAGCAGCGATTTCCGCCGCCAACAAAATGCGCTTTAAGCCGGCGCTGCGCATGGGGCAGCCGGTGGATTCGACCGCCATTGTGCATGTGTCGTTTCAGATGGCGTACTGAGGGTTTTCGTCAGGCAGGGTTTTATTTCGGCTGGGCGGGCCGCGGTTCGTAAATTACAGCGGAATCTGGCGGCGCCTAGAAGGACACCGACATTTCTCAGAACGGAAAATTCGCTGGTTAGCGGAAGTTTGGAGAGCGAGAAAGAGTTTATGCGAATCTGGAAATGGATCTTCACGGCGGCGCTGTTGGCTTCGATCAGCGCCGTCACTCAGCAGGGATCGGAGTCCCAGCCTGGCGCCGCCGGCGCGTCGCCCGCATCTGCTCAGGCTCCAACTCCTCAACCGGCGCCAGTCCCCCAACAGGCTTCTTCGCCCGAGGTGGTGCCGACCACGACGGCGCAGGTCGTCGACCGCTTTATCGAGCGCGAACACGGACTCATCAAGTTTCTTTCCAACCGAACCCCGATCGTGGAGACGTACCTGCAAAACTTGAAGGCGGATCCGCAACTAGGCGCCGTTCCCAGTGAAGACCATTATTTTCTCGGTCGCATGGATATGGGCGAGAGCGTGGACCGCAAAGACTATTTGAAGGACGATGACCACGGCATGGAGGCGCGCCTGCTGGGCGGATTTCACAAGCTGTTTTCGCTGCAATATCAGCCCATCGGCTTTGCCTGGATGGTCTATGCCGACCGCAGCGATTTCGACCGCGAGCACTACGACTTTCAATATGTCCGCCGCGAATTTCTGGGCGACATTCGCTGCTTGGTTTTCGACGTTACCCCGAAGAAAAACTCGGGCAAAGGGCGTTTTCTGGGCCGCATCTGGGTCGAGGATCGGAGCTATAACATCGTCCGGCTGAATGGAACTTATTCGCCGGCACCGCACAATTCGTATTTCTTCCACATGGACAGCTGGCGGCTGAACCTGACGCCGGGCTATTGGGTCCCATCCTACATTTACAGCGAAGAAGGCGACTTCAGCGCGGGCGCGAAAAACCGAATAGCGTTCAAGGCGCAAACGCGCATTTGGGGATACGACCTGCAGAAAGGAAGCAAAGACGACGAACTCACACAGATTAAGGTGACAGCGTGAACGACCAGAGTACGACGGCGCAGGACGCCTCGCCGTTGCAGGCGGAACGCGAGTGGCAGCAGCAAGCGGAAGATAACGTGATCGACCGGCTCACGACCGGTGGATTGCTCGCGCCGGCAGGCGATGTGGATCGCGTACTTCAAACGGTAATCAATAATCTGGTCGTGACCAACAACATCGATCTCTCCCGGCCCGTGCGCGCCCGCGTGCTGTTGACTTCGCCGCTCGAAACTTTCAGCGTGGGCAACACAATCGTGATCAGCCGTGGATTAGTCGATGTGCTTCCCGACGAGGCCAGCCTCGCCGCAGTTCTGGCGCACGAACTGGCACACATTGTGCTCGGACACAATTTGGGCAGCAAGTATGCCTTCAACGATCGCATGTTGTTTTCCGACGATTCGACTTACGCCAATCTTGGCTTCAAACACATACCCGAAGAGGAAACGGCAGCCGATAAGAAGGCGATTGAGTTGCTCAATAACTCGCCCTACGCCTCGAAACTGGGCAATGTCGGCTTGTTCCTGAAGGAATTGCAGGGCCGTGCTCATCAACTGAACGCCTTATTGACCACTCACCTTGGGAACCCGCTGGGCGAGAACGGAACGATCACCCGCCTGGAAGCCCTCAAAACCAAGGGACCGGCATTGGACGATACAAAGGTCGATCAGATCGCCGCTCTGCCCCTGGGAGGGCGCGTGAAGGTCAACCCGTGGGACGACACGGCGGAGATGATCAAGTCGACTCCGGTGGCGATTCTTTCTGCCCGAGACAAAATGCCGTTTGAAGTCACGCCGTTCTATCCGCGGCTGACGCGATGGAGCGCTCCGAATCCACCTGCCACAACGGCGGCGAATTCGGGTACGGGAAACTGAGGCGCAACCGCTTCTCCACAGGAGTTGAAGTGAGGCCCAGGCCGTGACCCGGAATAAACTCCGGGATACCGGCCTTCGTTTCTTGCGCGGCTCCGCCCCGTCACTTCCCCTCGGCCTACTGTCGCGGTTTAGTTTTCCCCGGCAATCCTGCCGGATTTTCATGAGCACGTTCGCGGAAGCTGCCGCGCATGCCCGACGCCAGCTTCACGCTCGATTCGCCAAACTTGTCACGCAGGTAATCAACGGCCGCCAGCGCATTTTTCCAGCACGATTGACGATTGTCTCCCAGCAAATCGATCTGCCCGGGCTGCGACTCGAATGACGAGACCTGCACGCCGAGCAGCCGCACCTGTGATCCGGGCTTCCAGTTTTTGCGAAACAGGGCACGAACATCGTCAAAAATCTGGCCGTCGAGCTGCGTGGGCTGTGAACGCGAGTGCGCACGCGTAATCGTAGTGAAGTTTTGGTAGCGCAATTTGAGCTGAACGGTTCGCGCGTACAGATTCGCTTCGCGCAAACGCCGTCCGACCATTTCCGAAAGACGCATCAGCGTGGCTTCCAGCTGGTTTATATCAGCTGTGTCGTCGTTGTAAGTGTGTTCGTGGCTGATCGATTTGGCTTCTTCGCGCGCGCCGACTTGGGAGTCGAACCATCCGCCGGCGTCTTCGCCGCGCGCCTTGCCGGCCAACGCCAATCCCCATTTGCCGAATCGTTCTTGGAGTTCCAATTCATCGAACTGGGCGAGGTCCCCGACTTTCCTGATTCCAATTTCGTGCAAATGCTTCTCCATGACTTTGCCGACGCCAGGAATTTCGCGCACATCGAGCGGCGCGAGGAATTTGGCTTCTTCGCCTGGGACGATCCAGAGCACACCATTGGGCTTGGCCTGGGCCGATGAGACTTTTGCAATCAGCCGTGACGAGCCGATGCCGATGGAGCAATTCAGCTTGGTTTCTTCTTTCATGCGCGCATGCAGTTTGTGCGCAGCGCGCAGCGGCGGGCCGTGCAGACGCGCCGTGCCTGTCATGTCGAGATAAGCTTCGTCGATGGAAGCCATTTCCACTTGCGGCGAGAACACCTGGAGCACATTGAAAACCTTCGCCGAGCACTCCCGGTAGCGCTCGGGATGGCCGTCGACAAAAATCGCCTGCGGACACAGCTTGGCCGCTGTGCGCAGCGGCATAGCCGAATGCACCCCGAACTTTCGTGCGGCATAGGAGGCCGCCGAGACCACGCCGCGCTCATTCGGCCGGCCTCCAACGACAACGGGCTTACTTTTAAGCGAAGGGTCGTAGAGTTCTTCGACCGACACGAAGAACGCGTCCATGTCGACGTGGAAGATGGTGCGCGGGAATGCCGGAATGGACGAAGCTGCGGCCACGGTGAAGAAATTCTAGCAGCTGCTCACACCGGAGAAAGATCGTTCCCTGACGAGCAGACGCCGCTTCGCGGGGCGACCTCGCCCGCGACAGACGCAAGCGCAAGAGCGCGAGGCCGTACTGAGGCCTCGTTAGCATTGAGCCAAGCTGTCCAGCGCCCCCCAGAAGAAGGACGGGGTGTCCCATTTGGCTTACTCCAATCGTTTCTGTCCCCCCCCGTGATTACGACCGGTTACGGTCAATTAAATGGCCTGGCACGTGCCGGACAAAGGCCGGGTTTCGATCGCAGGTGTGTCTCTTGCGAGGCTGCCCTGCTGTCGCAGGGAGCAAAAACTAAAAACTCAAATCGACACCAGCGCCATAGCGCAGCCTGGGGTAAACGGGCGGCTCTGCTGGCTGCTACTCTTCAGCGAGAGCGCATTCGCCCAGCAGTTTGCCGCGGACGGGAAAGTTTGCCGCCGATCTGGCGTCATTCGTCGCCCTTGCCAATCGCGCCCAACCAGACCGCGAAGCTCATCGTGCAGTACAACCAGTCGCCCGATTCGGATAAAGAAGGCCGCATGCAGGGTCTCGGCGG
>JASHRB010000707.1 GCA_030037575.1 Candidatus Sulfotelmatobacter sp.
GGGAGAGTTACCTTCAGGACCGAGGCCAGCAATGCTGCGACCAGATAACAAAGGAACTTGGCGGGGTCGGTGGAGTGCCAGCGCAGCATCGAGAAGACGAAGCAGCCTGCCGCCGCGAGCGCCATACCCGCGATATAGACACGTGCGCCAAGTTGTCGCGCCGAAGACATGGACGGTTCCCTAGATTTTTGCCGAATGGCCGGGCAAAGTCCGCCCAAAACTAGAGTGCGCGGTTACTGACGTGTTCCTCATGTTAATCAGTGGTTTACATCGCAGCCTCCTTCGCGAGTTGTCTTGCAACCGGCGCGATCAGGGCTTCCAACCGCGGCTGGCCCAGCCCGAAAAATGGGTCAACTTGTCCTGCGCCCCAGGCGATGGGACATGCTGTCCCACCGGCAAAAACCAGCTGTTCGTAATTAGCTGATTCCACGAGGGTAATCTGCCCCACTTTGGTACTCGGGCTGCACCATCATGAGGGCAGTGGAAAAACCCCGCCATGGCCGCGGGTATGTGTCTTTCTCTTTGAGGGGAATATGAAGAGATTTCTAGTTGCATTGATGATCCTGGGCGGCTCCCTCGCTTACGCCGACAACACAAAGATATCGCCAGAACTGCAAGGCTATAGTTCCTCGCAGCCCGTGCAGGTGATCGTGCAATATGCGCCGGGAACGCAGCTGAGCTGCAGCGGGCTGCTCGGTCTTGTCGATTGCCTGCTCGATGACATTGTCAGCCTGGGCGGCCAGATTCTTGGCCAGTTGCCGCTGATTAATGGTCTCGTCGCGCAGCTTGACGGCCACGGGATCCAGAGCCTCTCGAATGATTCGAATGTCGTGTATATCAGCTCCGACCGTCCGCTCGCGCCCACGCTCAGCAATGCCGCTTATGCTGTGAATGCGCCTTACGCCTGGCAATCGAATTACACCGGCGCCGGCATCGGCGTGGCCCTGATTGATAGCGGCGTTAGCAGCCACCCCGATCTCGACATGGGGATTCTGCCGCTCTCGCGGGTCGTGTATTCGCAATCGTTTGTGCCGAACAATTCAAGCGCCAACGATCAGTTCGGTCACGGCACGCATGTGGCGGGAATCATTGCCGGCGACGGCCTGAGTTCCACCGGTGTGTTCTATAGCAGGACTTTTAAAGGAATTGCCCCTAGCGCCAGCATCATCAACCTGCGCGTGCTCGACCAAAACGGCGAAGGTACCGACAGCTTGGTGATCGCGGCAATCAACCAGGCGATCTCGCTCAAGTCGCAATACAATATTCGCGTCATCAATCTTTCGCTGGGCCGAGCGATTTACGAAAGCTACAAGCTCGATCCCCTGTGCCAGGCGGTGGAACAGGCCTGGAAGAACGGAATTGTGGTGGTTGTCGCCGCCGGCAACAACGGTCGCTATCAGCCGACCGATGGCTACGCCACCGTCACTTCGCCGGGCAATGACCCCTATGTCATCACCGTCGGCGACATGAAACCGATGGGCACGCCCACGCGCGTGGACGATCTGATCGCCAGCTACAGCTCGAAAGGCCCGACCGTGGTGGATGCGGTTGTGAAGCCCGATATCGTGGCGCCGGGCAATTTGATCACGTCGCTCGAAGCGCCCAATTCCACCCTATACAACGAGTATCCCGCCGACCAGGTTCCGTACAGTTATTACGTGAACGGCGGCAGCAGTGCAGTCAGCCCCCTTTACTTCACCTTGAGCGGAACCAGCATGGCGACGGGCGTAGTCAGCGGAGTCGTCGCCGACCTTCTCGGGCAAAGTCCGAGGCTGACACCGGATCAGGTGAAGGCGCGTCTGATGCTCACGGCCTACAAAACGTTTCCGCAAACCAGCAGCACGACGGATCCGACCACAGGAATCACCTATACCGACCAGTACGACGTGTTCACCGTCGGCGCCGGCTATGTGGATCTCCAAACGGCGCTGACCAGCAATGCCGTAGCCAAGGGAACGGCGATGTCTCCGATCGCCACCTTTAATGGAAACACCGACCAGGTGTACATGTCGGACGATCCCTCGGCGGTGTGGAACACATCATCGACCTGGTCGAACACGGCGGTGTGGGGCGCGTCGCAGTTCTTGACCAGCACGTCGGCCGCGACCACCGGAACCACAGCCGCGAGCAGCAGCGCAATCGCCGGAAACGAGGCGCTTTGGGGATCTGAGGCGCTTTGGGGATCCGAGGCATTGTGGGGCAGCGAAGCGCTCTGGGGCTCCGAAGCCCTTTGGGGCAGCGAAGCCCTCTGGGGTAGCGAGGCGCTCTGGGGCAGCAGTTTCTACGGCGGCGAAAACTAACCGTTCACGCGCCCTGACCTTTCGAGAGTAAACTACAAGTATGGGTTCAAAGGATCAGGGCTTCCGAAAGACAGAGGAAACGGCTCTGTTCGGGCGCCGGAACAACACCGTGGAGAAATTTGGAGTGAAGATCACTTCCGCGCAGCGCGAGTATTATCGCTATACTGGGATATCGGCCGAAATTGAGCGGCGGGC
Organism: Candidatus Sulfotelmatobacter sp.; assembly: GCA_030037575.1. GTDB lineage: Bacteria > Acidobacteriota > Terriglobia > Terriglobales > Acidobacteriaceae > Sulfotelmatobacter. Next base: position 2,496 of record JASHRB010000707.1, read on the forward strand.
TTTGGGACCGCTCGCTTCGGATCCAAGGCAGCTTCCCGATCACCAGCGAAATAAAAAGGATGTGGCATAGTTTTCGACCGCTCTCACACGACGCGAATCTTGATCGCCTTGCCCGGGGATTCCCCGTCAAATTCTGACGCACAGTAGGCCGGCGAGAACCTTCAGGCGCGACCCCGCGCCCCCGGGTTGACGTATTGCCAACGATTCGGCCTATAATTCCGCCGATTGATGAATCCACTCGCTTTTCCAGCCGGGCAACTTGCGCGATCGCGCGGGAGGGAATTTTGAGATTATTCCGGGACGTTCTCTTGCTTTTCATGGCACTCAGTCTGGTGCAGCTTACACCGCAATCGGGTTGGCAATTGAGATCGCTGGCATCGACGCCCGCGTGGGCGCAATCGGCAACAACGGAAAATCCCAATTTGGCGGGCTATTCGGCCGCGTCTTCGAAGACCGAGCGCGAGTGGGAACAAAAGCTGAGCGAGGGCATTGTCGCTGACAATCTGCGCCAGAATATGCAGCGCTTGAGCGCCCGCCCGCATCATGTGGGATCGCCCTACGACAAGGACAATGCGGAATGGATCCTGGCGAAGTTCAAACAGTGGGGATTCGACGCGCACATCGAAACCTTCAGCGTTCTTTTCCCGACGCCGAAAGAGCGCGTCGTCGAGCTGGTCGAGCCAACCAAGTTCAAAGCGAAGTTGCAGGAGCCGCCGCTGGCAGTCGATCCAACCTCGAATCAAACGTCCGAGCAGTTGCCCACTTACAACGCATATTCGATTGATGGCGAGGTCACAGCACCTCTGGTTTACGTGAATTACGGCAATCGCGAAGACTACGAGCAGCTCGACCGCATGGGCATTTCGGTGCAGGGCGCGATCGTGATTGCCCGCTACGGCGAGGGATGGCGCGGCATCAAGCCGAAGGTTGGCGCGGAGCACGGTGCGATTGGCTGCATTATTTATTCCGATCCCAAAGACGACGGATTTTTTCAGGGCGATACCTATCCAACCGGGGGATGGCGGCCGCGTGAAGGCGTGCAGCGCGGAAGCGTGATGGATACGGACTATCCGGGCGATCCATTGACGCCGGGAGTGGGCGCGACCGCGGATGCCAAGCGGCTCGATCTTAAAGAAGCCAAGACCATCACGAAAATTCCCGTTCTGCCCATTTCGTGGGGCGATGCGGAGCCGTTGCTGTCAGCTTTGCAAGGGCCAGTCGTCCCCGAGTCGTGGCGCGGAGGATTGCCCATTACCTACCACGTGGGCCCTGGTCCAGCCCGGGTTCATTTGAAGGTGGCGTCGAACTGGGATCTCAAACCGGTGAACGATGTGATCGCAACCCTGAAGGGATCGGATGCGCCCGATGAGTGGGTGATTCGGGGCAATCACTACGATGCCTGGGTGAATGGCGCGGATGATCCGATTTCCGGGATGGTCACGGTATTGGAAGAAGGCCGCATGCTGGGCGAGTTGCACAAGCAGGGCTGGTCCCCCAAACGCACCATTATTCTGTGTGCCTGGGACGGCGAAGAGCCGGGACTGCTGGGCTCGACCGAGTGGGTGGAGGAGCACGGCGACGAGCTGAAGAAGCACGCGGTCGCATACCTCAACTCCGACAGCAACGGTAGAGGATTCTTCTATGCCGGAGGCACGCACGACCTGCAGCATTTTATTAATGATATCGGCCGCGAGATTCAGGACCCCGAGAAACACATAAGCGTTCAGCAGCGCGCGAAGCTGCGGCAGATTCAGCACGCCAAGGAAGACGAGCGCGCTGAAATCCGAAAAGAAGGCGATGTGCGAATCGGTGCTCTGGGTGACGGATCAGACTTCACTGCCTTTCAGGATCATGTGGGAATTTCTTCGCTCAACCTCGGTTACGGAGGCGAAAATGACGCGGATTCCTATCACTCGATCTACGACGACTTTTATTGGTACACACACTTTGTCGATACCGATTTCTCCTACGGCCGGGCCCTGGCCCAAACCGGCGGAACCGCGGTGATGCGCCTGGCCGATGCCGATGTGATTCCCTATGAATACAAAGGCCAGGCCGAGACCATTGGACGTTACGTGAAGGAATTGGAGAAGCTGCTGAAGGACAAGCAGGAAGAAATTACGGAAACCAACTTGGAATTGAAAGAAGGCGTGTTCACGGCGACGAGCGATCCGCGAAAAATGTATGTGCCGCCGCCGGCGAAAGAAGTTCCTCCATTCATGAATTTCGCGCCGCTGAAGAATGGAGTTGAGGCGCTCAAACAGAGCGCCGATCGGTATGAGGCCGCGTTCGCCAAGTGGCAAGCGACTGGAAACGCCCTGCCTCCGCAGACGGCCGCCGAATTGAACCAAGACCTGATGCAGATTTCGCGGACGTTCTTAACCGACCAAGGATTGCCGGAGCGGCCATGGTTCAAGAATCAGGTTTATGCGCCGGGGGCGTATACGGGTTATGGCGCCAAACCGATGGCCGCAGTACGCGAATATATGGATCAGGAAAAGTGGAAGGACGCCGAGGCCCAGGTGCCCATGGTCGGCGAGGTCTTGCAGAATGTTGCAGGCGCGATTGGCAAAGCGGCAGATCAGTTGGAGAAAGCTACGCGAAAATAGGCGCTTCCACCATGCTCCGCGCAGCCCCGCGAAGAACTCCGGAATGGTTGTGGCCCGGATTTTCCGGATGGATTTCATCACGGCCTTGCCTTGGCCATCCAATCACCGCCGCCGAAATCGTTGCCCGGTGACCACTCCAGAATTACCAGCGGGTATAATCCCGCGAGATTCCCTGCGATCTGTGGGCGCCCTGGAGCGGTGTAACTTTCCCCCCTCGTCCGAATCTACTAACAAAAGCAGCTCAAAAAGGAGAACGATATGAAGAAATTGCTGACCGTCTGTTTTGCTCTCGCTTTGTTCCTCTCGACTGCCGCCGTGGCCCAGGAAGCCATGAAGCAGGACAATAACATGCAGGCCGACAGCGGTGCCAAGGCCGTCAACATTAAGGGCAAAATCAGCGCTGATGGAACCATGTTTGTTGCCGACAAAGACGGGAAGAGCTGGAAGATCATCAACCCCGATGCGGTGAAAGGACACCAGGGACATCATGTAATCCTCAATGCGCACGTGTATGCCGATAAGGGTGAAGTCCACGTGATGTCGCTCAAGATGGCTTCCGACAACATGAAGAACAACAGCATGCAATGACAGGTCGTTTGTGAGATCGACGGGCCGGCCATTGGTCGGCTCCATCTTCTTGAGGCCCACATTCCGCATGATATTCTCCGCTGTGCTTGACGAAAGGTGTACGATTTGGGTGTTTGTTTCGGTGGAAGAGTAAACCGCCTTATCGTTACGGGACGGGCAGGCGCGAGACGAATCTTCACGGCGCGTAAGCGTGCGAAAGTGATGATTGCCGGCCTGCCATGAGGAGGCGCCGTGCTACTCAGCGCAGCAGGCGTTTTTCAGCCGGATCACACCTCGATCCTATCCTCTCGAGGTACATTCGTTCGAGTTTGGTGTCGGTTTCCATGCCAGCCTATTTTGGTTAGACAGGTTGCCTCCCGGGCGCTGTGCACAGCCTGGCTGCTTTTGGCGCTGACGGTGTCCGGAGTTTCGCAAACCCCGCCAACTGCGGGAATGCCCAAGTACGATCTTCATGCCGAGCTCAAGACAACCGGCATTGTGGACGAAGTAAACCTTGTACCTCTGGGAAGCAGGAAGGATTTTAGAGAGCTAGTCATTAAGAATGGCCAGGACAAAATCCACATTTATGTCTGCCCGCAGAGTTTTGAACAAGAAATGGGGGTCAGTTTCAGCAAGGGCGACGAGGTTGCGGTGACAGGCTCGAAAATCAAGCAACAAGACACGGATGTGGTTCTGGTGCGGGAATTAGTGAAGGGAACGGATACGCTGGTTTTTCGCGACGGCAAGGGCAACCCGGTGTGGGATCCGCGCACCGGAAAATGACGCAGGAACGTGAGTCACAAAGGCAACACGCAGAGAGACCATGAAACTAACAGACACCATCGCGCTAGTGCTGCGGAGCAAGGAGAGCAGCCGGATATTGTCGGTTGGGCCAGACCAGTCGGTTTATGAAGCGATTGAGAAAATGGCGCTCGAAAGCGTGGGCGCGCTGCTGGTGATGTCCGAGGACCGGCTGGTCGGCATTATGTCCGAACGGGACTACGCGCGCAAAGTCATCCTGAAAGGACATTCCTCGAAAGAGACGCCGGTGCGCGACATTATGACTTCCCCGGTGGTGTTTGTAACTCCGCAGCATACGGTCGACGAATGCATGGCCATCATGACGCGTCACCGTTTCCGCCACCTACCCGTGATGGGAGACGACGGCGGCGTGGTCGGTCTGGTTTCACTGGGTGACCTGGTGAAGTGGATCATCTCCGGACAGGCGCAGCACATCGAAGAATTAGAAGGATACATAACCGGCAGATATCCCGGATAGGCCCGGGCAAGCCCTTCCGGTTAAAGGTTTTTCCGGTTAGGCCTCGAAGGACCCAACCGTCTGCTCTTCCAGCGTGAGGTCTAGCTTATATCCCGAACGCACCGCGTCGTCGTAGAACATCTGTACGGTTTCCAGAGAAAAATCATGCAGGTCTTTTCCGATGAGGGGAATTTTCTTGAGCACATCGGGGGTAACGGTAATGACGTGGCAGCCGATCTGGTCGGCCTGGAAGATGTTGAGAAGCTCCCGAGGACTTGCCCAAACGAGCTGGGAGTTGCGGTTGGATGCCATGAGCTCAAGCGCGGATTGCATGAGGGGCACAGGATCGCGACCGGTGTCGGCGATGCGTCCGGCAAAAACTGAGATGTAAGACGGCCCACCATCCTTGAGCGCCCGCGCCACCTGACGCACCTGGTCGAAGGCCAGCACCGCAGTAGCGTTCACCCGAATGCCTTCGGCGCTCAGGCCGCGGATCAGGTTGTACATGGGCTGGCGGCGTGTATTAGTAACCGGAATCTTCACGCACACGTTCGATCCCCAGGCGGCAATCTTGTGGGCCTCGCGACGCATCTCGGTTTCATCGTCGGCAAGAACTTCGAAGCACACGGGGCGGTCGGGAATATGATCGAGAATCTCGCGCGCGAAGCGCTCGTAGTCGGTGACCCCGGCTTTCCGCATCAGAGTTGGGTTGGTGGTGAAGCCCTTGATGTAGGGCTGGCGGGAAAGATCGACCATGCTCGCTTTGTCCGCGCCGTCCGCGAACAGTTGAATTTTCAACTCAGAGACGGACTTCATTCTTGGACTCCTTTGAGCCGGAGCTGACGATCCAATCGACCGCTTCGCGCAGAGATCGCACCGTGGCGTCCGCGGGCTGGGCAGGTTTGCGCTCGCGGTAACCGTAGTCGATCAGAATTGTTTTGCAACCTGCCGCGTGGCCGGCGTCGATGTCGCGCCAGCGATCCCCCACAAAAAAACTGCGAGCGAGATCGATGTTGTGCTTGCGCTGGGCGTCGAGGAGCAGGCCGGGTTTGGGTTTACGGCAAGCACAATGATCTCGGTCGTCATGATAACAGACGAAGATGTCGTCGACCGGCAGGGAAGCGGCCAGTTTTCGGTGCATGGCCTCAACTTCGTCACGGGCGAGATGGCCGCGGGCGACGCTGGGTTGATTGGTAACCACATAGAGCGCAAAGCCAGAAGCCTTGAGCCGGGCAAGTGCGGCAGCAGCCTCGGGAACTATTTCGAGTTCCTTGACTCCCGGAGGCGCAAGCGGTTTGCCGTCGCGAACAGTCGCGCGGTTAAGAACGCCGTCGCGGTCGAGGAAAACCGCCGGACGCAGTTGGGCGCTAGCCGTGGCCGATTCCCACTTGGGCGGGTGTTGCTTTACCGCGGGATGAGAAACCAGCAAATGCCATACCACTGCCTGAAAAGCTTCGGTATGGGGCGTGATGTGATCGGGGTTGACGGTAGGAATCACGATGCAGACATCGGCGACTTT
>JASHRB010000708.1 GCA_030037575.1 Candidatus Sulfotelmatobacter sp.
AAGTTGCACTTCTTTCATGGCTGCATCCTCCTTCCATCAGGATTCCTGCGGCTGGTTGTCTGCGGATGTTTTCAATCAACCACGCTTTACAAACCCAAATCAAAAAATACCGTTTCGTCCGGCCCCTGCAGGAAAACATTCCACTCCAGCGCGCCCGAAGCTGTTTTCTTTGCCACCAACGTCGTGCGCCGCGATGGTTCCACTAAATTCAGGATCGGATCATTCGCGTTCCGCTCCTCATCGGGAAAATACATACGGGTCACGAGCCGCCGCAGCAATCCCCGCATGAACAGCGATATCAGAAGATGTGGTGCTTGTTCTTTGCCGTCGGGACCGGGAACCGCGCCGGGCTTGATCGTGGCGAAGCGGAATGCACCCTCCGGCTTCACCGGCACTCGGCCGAAACCCTTGAACTTAGGCTCCAGCGGCTTGTCCTGTGTATCCTCTGGATGGGCATATTTTCCGTGTGCATTGGCCTGCCATATTTCCAGCATCGCATCCTGCACGGGCGTACCGTTGCCATCGACCACGCGGCCCTGAATCGTCACTCGCTCGCCTGTCACGCTTTCGGCCGCAAGATTTTCGCAATAAAGCCACTGCAAGCCAAGCTTGAAAAATGGTCCGACCGTCTGCGACGTGGTCGCCTGCAAGCTCATTTACTCCTCCATGGGTGTTCCTTCGCGGCCGCGCAACACAATATTGAACTGGTAACCCAGCGCATATTCGGGCACGGTCGTTTCCCAGTCCAGGGTCGAGATTAACCGGTTGCGCGCTTTTTCATCTGCCGTGCAATTAAAAATCGGATCGTAGGGAAGCAGAGGATCACCCGGGAAAAACATCTGCGTGACTAGCCTTGTAGCAAAAGCCGGACCAAAAATTGAGAAATGAATGTGCGCCGCCCGCCACCCATTGTAATGATTGCGCCACGGGTATTCACCCGGCCGAATCGTTAAGAATCGGTAGCGCCCCTCCGAGTCGGTCATAGCTCGTCCGCAACCGGTAAAGTTTGGGTCGAGAGGCGCCGCATGCTGATCAGCCTCGTGGAGATATCGGCCCGCGGCATTCGCCTGCCAGACCTCGACTAGGGTACCGGCCATCGGCCGGCCGTTTTCGTCGAGCACTCGTCCGCTTACGTAGATGCGCTCTCCGATCGGATCTCCCTTATGGTCGGCGGTCAGATCGCAGGTCTCTGACGCCAGAATCTCAGGGGCAAAACTCGGTCCGGTAACTTCCGACAAGGTATGAGGGATCGGCACAAGCGGCTTAGTGGGTGCGCGATGAATGGAAGAAACATACGGAGAATGGAGAAGACCCGGCTGTGTTCCGGGACAAGGTTTGCGATAGCCCTCAACACGTGTCATGGCCAGCACCCCTTTATACGCGACTCGGGATGCAGAATGTATGCAAATGTATGCAAGGCCGGAAATTCTGTCAAACCCGAAAGAGTCCCGAACGAGTCGCCTCCGCACTGATCGCAGTGGAATCGTCGCCTGCTCGGTGGAGGTTCCGCGATCGTGCTGGCAGTTGAGCACAAAAACTCGCTCCGAAGCAATTCGGCGCATACCGCTTGCCGGCGGCCTGCAAATCAATTGGTTTTGTCGATCATCCTCAAACGGTTTCGTCGAAGGTTTGTGGAACAGTCTCTTGGAAAGTGCAATGGTTCGAGGGAAGCCTTTCGCGTTATTTCCGAAGCTGATAGGATGATTCTGTCGCAAGGTCTTCGCGAGTTTCATATTTTTTTTACAGGTTTGCGCGATTTCGACCCTCGGAGTTTGAGGATCGTAACCCGTGCAAGGCCAAGGCGCAGAGTTAGCTCTGCATGCACAGCCAAGGAAAGGTTCTTTTGACCAGTTGATTTGGCGAGTGGGGACGTAGTTCAGTTGGTTAGAACGCTGCCCTGTCACGGCAGAGGCCGCGGGTTCGAGTCCCGTCGTCCCCGCCATTCTTTTCAAGCACTTGCAAATTGGCACTTTTGGAATCTGGGTGCAATTAGGGTGCAACCGTTTCGACGGTTTTCCCTGCGGGCAGCAAATGCACCGGAAGAATGGCTGCAACCAGTCTCGCTTGGGCGTTTCTCTTCGTGTTCGATGCCGCTTGTAAATACTTGTTGGTCACACTGAGATTGCTGTGCCGCAAGTAATCGCGGATCGTCAACTGATGCTCGCCCAATTCCGCCAACACAGTTCCGACACTATGCCGGAATGTGTGCCAGCCGACTCCGGTGATCCCCAGCTTATCGAATGTCGGTCGGATCTTTCTTTTCAAGACCGCCGCCAGGTCGAGTGCTTTTCGCCCACCGTAGAGTCGAGACGGGAACACGAAATCCGTAGCCTGAGTGCGATGACTTTGTGTCTTCCACTCCAGCAGAGCTTGCTTCAATGCCGGATGCATCGGAAGCGGCTTCGCAGAGGCTTCTGTCTTCGCGCTCTTCAGAATGCCGCCACGTCGCCAGTAGTAGGAATGCTCAATCTGAAAAGTGTCGTTTTCAAAATCGCAGTCCTGCCACCGCAAAGCTGCAAGCTCACCACGGCGAGTCCCCAATGCACCATCCAAAAGAACTAACAGTTGATCCCGGAATTCAAGCCTGGTCAGACCCAGCTTGACCTGTTCCGGCGATAAAACCGTTGGTGCTTTTTGCCGCTTTGCGCTCACGCGAACGCCGACACTGGGGCCTCGCTTCCCGCCCGCTCCCACCGGTATCCCGGACGAGATCGGATTCAGCGAAGTGAACTCCCAGCGAACAGCATGTGAGAACAGAGCCGACATGACGCACTTGATCTTGGCCCTTGTGCCGTTTGAAACCGTCGCTGCTCGCAACCAGCGCTCGACATCGACCGTTTTTACTTTTAGGAGTAAAACGCGACCCCAACGTGGGAGTATCCAGTTCTTGGAATACGACAGATATCCGTCCTGCGTGGAGAAATCCTTGAAGGGCAGTTCCTCGCGGGAGTAATGATCCCAGAGAGACTGCACGGTCATCTGACTCGCGCCATTGCGCTGCGACTGGTTACTAAGGAGTTCATAAGTAGGTATACATAGATTGCGGGTTAAGTCGACGCATACT
>JASHRB010000055.1 GCA_030037575.1 Candidatus Sulfotelmatobacter sp.
GTTGTGTGTCGAAGGCGCGGCAGCAATGCTGGCTTTTTGCCGGGAGCGCAGCATTCCGCATGAGATTTGCGGCAAGGTGATCGTCGCGACCTGCGAAGCCGAGCTTCCTGGCCTTGAGGAACTCCGGCGGCGCGGCGAAGCCAATGGCCTTACCCGGCTGCGCCTTCTCAACCGCGAACAATTGCGCGAAATCGAGCCGCATGCGAGCGGAGTTCGAGCTTTGTTTGTTCCCTCAACCGGCATTACCGATTATGCAGCTGTTTGCGAAAAATATGCTGAACTGATTGCTGCGCAGGGAGGCTCGATTCTCACGAATGCGGCCGTGGTTGCTCTCAAGCATCGGGCGCGAGAACTGGTGATCGAAACCAGCCGTGGTGCGTTTCATACCACTGGTTTGATCAACTGCGCCGGATTATTCAGCGATCGCATTAGCCGCATGGCCGGTGAAAAATCGGACGTCATCCTCGTCCCTTTTCGCGGCGAGTATTACCATCTGGTCCCGGAGCGTGCTTCGCTGGTTCGGGCGCTGATCTATCCCGTTCCCGATCCGCAATTCCCGTTTCTCGGCCTCCACTTCACCCGGCGCATCAATGGAACCGTAGACGCGGGCCCGAATGCCGTTCTCGCCTTTGGCCGCGAAGGCTATGGCCGTGGCGATTTCAATTTCCGCGATTTGGCTTCCTTTCTTTTGTTTACCGGATTCTGGCGCATGGCGGCGAAGCATTGGCTGAGCGGACTCGGCGAATTTCACCGTTCGTTTTCCAAATCAGCGTTTGTCCACGCCTTGCAGAGACTGCTTCCAGAACTGGGCGAGAAAGATGTGGCGCCTGGCGGATCGGGTGTACGCGCGCAGGCGCTCAAGCGCGATGGAACACTGGTTGACGACTTTCAATTCGTTGCCGCAGACAACATGCTGCACGTTTTGAATGTGCCCTCCCCGGCGGCAACCGCTTCGTTGGCGATTGGCCGCTACGTGGTAAATATGGCCGCTCAATGCTGCGGGTGGGAGTAAGAAAGAGTTCAAGAGCGGATGGTTTGCCGGCTTTCAGAACCAGGAACAAAAAGGAATCCATACGCTTGGCCAAATCGAGTCCCCCCGTCGCTTGGCTTGGCGCTAAATGCGAACGCGGCGGGCCGCTGGCTTGGCAGCTTCTGCCGATTTTCTTGGCTCGGGCGCAACAGCGGCACTCTTGGCCGCCCGGTCCGCGCTTGCCTGTCTTTTATTTGATGCGCCGGGAGAATGAGGTTGACCGGAAGGTTCGTGGGAACTGAAGGCATAGAGCACCACCTCGACCCGGCTGGAAATGCCGAGCTTGTCGAATATGCGGAAAAGATAATTCTTGACGGTGTGTTCGGTAAGTTGCAGCTTTTTGGCGATTTCGCGGTTGGAGAGTCCCTCGGCCACGCACTGCACCACGTCGTGCTCGCGTTTGGAAAGAATGGCATCGCCGCGGGAATCGATCATGCGAAGCTGAGGGGCTTCCCGGAGAGCTTGAAGCAGGCAATGCAACTCTGCGCTGTTGGCCCAGACCTGGCCCTGGTGAACGCTGCGGATACATTTGGCCAGCGCCTTCGAGGATTCGGAACGCGAAAAAATTCCCTGCGCCCCGCTCCGGAAAGCCTCAATGACAGCGCCGGGATTGGCAGCGTCCATCAGAATGATGACCTTTGTTTCAGCAGAAACAGTTCGCACCCGTCGCGTGATTTCGAAGCCGGCGTTGGCAGAACCGTTCAAGGCCGAACTGAGAAGCAGAACGTGCGGCCTCCGTTCGGCGACCGCATCGAAGAAAGCGGAGGAGCTGGCCTCGATGCTGCTGGTTTCAAATTGGGACTCCTGCGCCAGTGCGTCGGCCAACAACTGACTGCTCATACGAGTGCTGTCAGCGGCAAGTACCTTTATTTTTTGCGAGTTGTCCTGCGACGAAACCAGCGGTTGGGACATGTCTTTCTGGATCTCCTAAGGGCGGGGCGTGAATTCTACAGCTTAATCATGATTTGGCCCGTGGACTTGAATGCCGGATGAATTTGTCTCTGGCCCAAACGGGGAAAGCGCCCAACGTTCGCCCGAATCTTAAGCAGGCAAAGCCGCTTCGTGGTCAGAGATGACGCTACTCACGGGCACAACTCTGCCCCAGCAACTTAGAGACTTTAGTGTGCTTTGTAACTCCGGTAAAGGACACTTGAGTTCCAACACCTGTGTGGCACCGGCACACTGCCCTCCCGTTCCTCCAGAGCGGAAGTTCCATAGAGATGGGCCTTTGCACGATCCGGAAGGGAGCGCGGCGGTTATGGTGAAGCGCCGGTAGTAACCTGTCCAAAGTCACCAACAGGGGGATCGCAAGCGGGGCAGAAGGTCTGAGTCAGATCGGCGGTGAGCTTGCTATTCCTCGGTGGTCTGGGCATCAAATCCCAGCCGACTGGCGGATCTTCGGTTTGCCTGGCGAATCGTCGGCATCTTCGCCGTGGCGAGAATAAAGGGGGACGCAGCGAAAACCGTTTGACCTTCATGCATGCTCTTGTTGGTGTTCGCCTCCGGGCTGGGCCCTGACTGGCTGGTGCTTAACCTTTTGGGCGGCGCATTTCTGCTGGCTGCGATCATGTCCAAGGAGCATAAATTCGTTCACTATGTTCTCGATGGCTTCGAAACCATCACGCATGCTGCCCGCCATTTTTCGCATTCACCGGGCCGTGCACCAATATAACCAAGTGCGGAGATATGTGGATTTACTGCGGACTCATCGTGCGGGTGGCGACAGAGCGGGTAAGCTCGATGCGATTCCACCTGGCCTCCTGGCTCACCGGCGTGGAAGTGCGCGAGGCCGTCGGGACTGGGCACACTCATGAATACGTGCGAGCTGACGGAGTTGGCGATCCGCGATATC
>JASHRB010000709.1 GCA_030037575.1 Candidatus Sulfotelmatobacter sp.
TGGGGAAAAAACATGATAGGCGTTCAAATGAAGGGGAATGGCGAGCTTCCACCAATAGAGCGTCATCAGATGGAAATCGTTTAATGCGACTTGCAAGTCGCTGAGTCCCCAAATTCGCTGCCGGGTGGAGAGATATCCGAGCATGCGAACCCTCAGCGCGAGGTAGCCGAGGAGCACACAGCAGAAGGGCAGGCTGACCTGTACTGATCGACGCAAACGCTCCCTCCAACCGCCGCCTGCAAAACACAGCGCGTAGGCACCCACAACCAGTGGAAACACGGCGGCTGTTTCTTTCCACAGCAGCGCCAGGGTGAAGGCCAGCAGCGAAAGGCCCAATAAGCTCCAACGCTTTTGCACCAAACCGGCATTTGTGCCGGGCGCGAGGTTGGCAGAGCGGGTCAGCCGAAACAGGCCAAAAGCGATCAGAAAGAAGGTGGCCGACCCGAGTTCGGGCAAAGCGGAAATCCAGTCGACCGCCTCGGAGTGCATGGGATGAACTGCGAACAAAGCTGCGGCGGCAAAGGCCACCGCCAGCCGCCCGGTCAGCTTCAGATAAACAAAGAATGCCGAGAGCACCGCTCCCAGTGCGAAAGCCAGGCTGAGGATGTGCAAATGACGGGCCTCCAGTCCGAACCACTCGGCCGTGAGGCGATAAGCGGCCATTTGTAATGGCCGGTAATAGTTGGTGCGGGCCGGCTGGTCGCGGTGCTTGTAACCCCAAACATCAGAGGAAAACAGGTGACCCCAGGAGGAGCCTGCGCGCAGTTCGGGGTTCATCACGATCTGCTGGGAATCGTCCCAGACGAATCCATTGCCCAGGCTGTTGGAATAGGCGAGCAAAACCAGCGCAGCGAGCCCGGCAACGGCCATCGCTAGGCGCATCCCCGGGGATCGCTGCCCCTTCAATTTTGCCGCCGGAGCCGCCGGCTGGGCCGGCCGAGTTCGAACGCCCCCGACTTTATTTTTTTTCCTCACGCAAACCCGTGATGGCCCTAAACCAGAGCCAGGCGGCACAAACAGAATGGATCTGTGCTGTTCCCTTAGCCCCGCAAAGATGATTACGCTAAACCACTGCCAACCGCTGCGCTTCTTGGCGGATACGTTGCCAGGCTTTTTCCACGTGCTGCTCCCGTGTGTGTGTCTGGCCCACGCACACCCGCAGCGTTAATTCTCCACCCAGCCTGGTATGGGTGAGAAACAGGTCGCCGCTTCGGTTTAAACCGTCCATAATGCTCTGGTTGACTTGGTCGCCGTCCTTATGACGAAAGCACACCAGGTTCAACGGAACCGGCGCGGCGAGCTCGAAGCTTTCATCGCTTCGAACCCACTCGGCGAATTGCTGCGCGAGGCGCACGTGCTCGCGGATGTGATGCTGTAGGCCTTCCACTCCGTAATGCCGGATGACGAACCACAGCTTGAGCGAACGAAAGCGCCGGCCCAGTTGAATATGCCAGTCGCGATAATCGATGACCGAGCCGGATTCGGTTGCCCGATTTTTCAGATACTCCGGCAAAATGCTGAGCGTCTGCAGGAGCGCCCTGCGCTCAGCCACCCAGAAGCAACTGCAATCGAAGTTGGTGAACATCCATTTGTGAGGATTGAAGTTATAGCTGTCGGCAAACTCGACTCCCTTTTGGAAGTGGCGAAATTCGGGGCAGAGCATCGCGCTACCGGACATGGCTGCATCCACATGCAGCCAAAGATTGTGCTCGCGGCAGACTTGGGCGATTTCGCCGATCGGATCCATCGCATTGGAAGAAGTTGTGCCCACGGTCGCGCACACCAAGCTGGGCGTGAGCCCGGCGCGCTTGTCGGCGGCAATCTGTCCGGCCAGTGCCTCGGGGCGCATGGCGAAGTTTTTGTCGACTTCGATCAGACGCAGATTCGAACCGCCGATTCCGGCGATCATCGACGCTTTTTGCAGCGAGGAATGAGTTTGCGTGGAAGCGTAAGCGACGATGCGCCCGTCGCATCCTTTTTCGTTGCTCAGATAGTTTGTGGACCGCTCGCGCGCGGCCAGAAGAGCGCAAAGCACGGCGCTCGAAGCCGTGTCCTGAATCACTCCTCCGCCGGTGCTGGACGAGAGAAATTTCTCCGGCAGGCCGAGCATCCCCACCAGCCAGTCGAGCACGTGCGTTTCCAACTCCGTGCACGCCGGGCTGGTCGACCACAACATGCCTTGCACGCCCAGGCCGGAGCAAACGAGGTCCCCGAGAATTGCCGGCCCGGAAGCGTTGCAAGGAAAATAGGCGAAGAAGTTCGGCGATTGCCAGTGGGTTACGCCCGGCAGAATTAAATTCTCCACGTCCTTCATCAGGGCGGCGAATGGCTCGCCCTGCCCGGGAGGATGTTCGGGAAGCGAAGCGCGAACCTCTCCCGGCTTGGCTGGCGAGAGCACCGGAAATGATTCAACCCGAGATTGGTAATCGGCGATCCAGTCGATAACGGCGTGGCCGCAGCGGCGGAATTCATCGGGCGTCATGTGGAAGGATTTTTCCTGTGACAATGTGGCCTCGGAGAAAGGTTCGATTAACGGATCTTTCCGAAATATACGCGCGTCTTGTATTCGAATGTCGCCCGGCCGTTTTGGGCATGGACATCGAAAATATGCTGCAGTTCTTTGAGCATCGCCTGATGCCGCCGATGACCGGGGCCGGGCGCGTACGAAGAGGACAGCAGGCGCCCTTCGACGCCGGCGTAGTCGAATTCCTGATGCAGGTCGAATATGCACTGGCGATAAGCGCCGGGATCAAAAAACTGATGAATCTCGTCGACCGTACGTTGGTGGCGAATCTCCTCGTAGTCCGTTCCGTATTTCACAAGCAGTTTCTCATATTCGCGCAGGAAAGCTGTCGTGTCGGTAACGCGCTCGTTCCACATCAGCACCAGCCATCCGCCGGGCCGGAGAATGCGAATGAACTCGCGCCGCGCTCGCGCGCGATCGAACCAGTGTGCGGCCTGAGCCGCGGTGACAAAATCGACACTGTGATCTGGCAGCCCGGTTTCTTCCGCCGTCGCCACAACGCTTGTGAAGCCGGGGAATGCGGCCAGCAGGCGTTCGCCGGCCGCTCGCATCTCGGCATTCGGTTCGACAGCGAAAACCGGGTTGCCATTTTCCAGCAAAATGCGCGTCCAAATGCCGGTGCCGGAAGCGACGTCGGCAACGGCCTGTTGGCGGTGTAAACCGCACTCGCTTTTCAGCGTCTGCAGCACTTCCGGGGGATAGCCCGGCCGATAGCGGACGTAGTTCTCCACCCGATTGGAAAAGCGGCTGGTTGCGTTCAAAGCCGGCATGGATAAAAGTGGCAGGTTTTTGCTCTTGCCCGGGAACCATTTTAATTGCAGCATAGCCGGAATGTCCCTCCCTCCCCGGCTCGCTTGACCCGCCCCCGGCCCGGGCGCATTCCCGCAGGTGAATGCGCAAGCGCGGTTGCGGCGGGCGAGTGCGGTACTATTTCAATGCCATCGAAGAGCTCGCGCCATGAGAGTCGTCATCAAAGTCGGTACCAGTCTGATCGCTCCCCGGGGGCAAATCGATGCCAACCTGCTTCGCGCAATCGTCGATCAGTTTGATCTTGGGCGGAATGAATACCTCATCGTGACCTCAGGCGCAATTGCGGCGGGTATGTCCGGCCTGGCCCTGGGCAAGCGTCCCACCGACGTTCCGGGTATGCAAGCCTGCGCGGCGGTTGGGCAGAGCCAGTTGATGCACACCTACGAGCGCCTGTTTTTCGGGAAAAAAGTGGTGGCGCAGCTGCTGCTATCGAGCGACGATTTTACTTCTCCGGTGCGCTATCGCAATTTGCAGAACGCGTTGGCCGAGCTGCTTTCCCTGGGCGTGGTGCCGATTGTCAATGAGAATGATAGCGTGTCGGTGCGGGAGCTCATTGGCGCCTTTGGCGATAACGATGAGCTGAGCTCTCTGCTGGCTACCGCGGTAAAGGCCGACTGGCTTTTGCTGCTCACCGATGTCGACGGTTTCTATATGCCGGACGGGAAGTCCGGGAAAAAGCCAAAGCTGGTGCGAACCGTACGTGAACTCACGCCCGAGCTGGAGGCGCAGTGCAACGGCAAGAGCACGCTTGGACGCGGCGGCATGATTTCCAAATTGCGCGCGGCCAAGCTGGCCAGTGAGGCCGGAGTGCATGTGGCGATTGTGAACGGCCGCCATCCGCAAGCAATCACGCTGGCGATGGAGCGAAAGACCGGAACATATTTTCCTCCGCAGAAAGAGAAGAAGTGATGGCGACCAGGGCTGCCAGTTCGGCTTCGACACGCGAGAAGCTTCTGCGCGCGCGCGGCGCCGCGGCCAAGCTGGCTTTGCTTTCTAGCGCCCAAAAGAACTTGCTGTTGCTCGCCATCGCCGATGCGATTGAAGCCAATGCGCCAGCGATTCTGGACGCCAATCGGGAGGATGTGAGCGCCTGCCGTCTCCAAGGGGCCATGCGCGACCGCCTGCTTTTGACGGAGAAAAGAATTAAAGAAATGGCCCAGGGCGTGCGCGATGTCGCGGCGCTGCCGGATCCCATCGGAGAAATTCTCGCCCAGTGGATCCGGCCGAATGGCTTGCGCATTCGTAAGGTGCGCGTTCCCCTCGGTGTGCTGGGGATCATTTATGAATCGCGACCGAACGTGACCGTCGATACCGCGGCACTCGCCTGGAAAAGCGGGAATGCAGTCGTGCTGCGCGGGGGCCGGGAGGCGATGTGCAGCAATCGGCGCCTGGCTGAGATTCTGACGAAGGTGCCGGGCGTGCCAGACGGAGCGATTGAGCTTCTCGATTCGAGCACGCGGGATTCGGTAGAGGAGTTGATCAGGGCGCGGGGATTGGCCGATGTGATTATTCCGCGCGGCGGCGCGGGCCTGATTTCTTACGTCATCGAAAATTCAACCCTGCCCGTAATCGAAACCGGAGCGGGCAACTGCCACATTTTTGTCGACGAATCGGCCGATTTCGACATGGCCGATTCCATCGTCATCAACGCCAAGACGCAACGGCCATCGGTATGCAACGCCGCCGAGAAGATGTTGGTGCATGAACAAATCGCGGCGCAATACATTCCAAGGATCGCGAAAAAGCTGGCCCAAGCCGGGGTTGAGCTGCGGGGGGATGGGAAATCCAGGGCGCTGGTCGGCGAGGAGGAAATGGGCGCGGCCTCGGAACAAGACTGGGGGGAAGAGTATTTGCGCCTGTGCATGGCGTTGCGCGTGGTAGCCCATGTGGATGAGGCCATCGCGCATATCAATCGCTACTCCACCAAGCACTCCGACGCGATCGTGACTCGGAGCGAAGACAATGCGCGAAAGTTTCTGCGCGACGTGGATTCGGCCGCGGTCTATTGGAATGCATCGACGCGTTTTACGGACGGAGCCGAGTTTGGCTTGGGCGCAGAGATGGGCATCAGCACGCAAAAGCTTCACTGCCGAGGCCCGTTTGCCCTGGCGGAACTCACTTCATCGAAGTACGAGATTGTCGGGACCGGACAAATCAGGTAGAAGACGGCTTGAGCCGCTGCCCTGGAGCGGCTGCCGCTGTGCTACCTTAAGTATTCTCGAAATCTCATGCGATGCTCTGCACCAGCACTTCTTTTTGCGGCCCTTCTATTTTGTTTGTCTTCCACCGGCGGAAGCGGCAGCCGCGCCCTGGGGGCTTCCGCCGCCGGGGTTTTTGGCTTTCGGGATGCGAAGGCGGAGAATGCGACCGAATCCCGTTTTCTTGCCGTGCCCGATCCCCGGCGCGCTGAACAGCATCTACGCGCGCTGACCGCAGCGCCGCACATGGCCGGAACGCCGGAAGACAAGGCCACAGCCGATTACGTTGCCCAAGAATTTCGCGCTGCCGGGCTGGACACCGAAATCGTCCAATACAAAGCGTGGTTCAACTACCCCCGGGAGATTAGCGTCGACGTGACCGCGCCGGCAGGCGTCGAAATGCACGGGCCTACGCGAGAGCACGTCGCCGGCGACCCCTATGACCAAGATCCGAGAGTGGTGATGCCGTTCAGCAGTATGTCGCCCTCGGGCGACGCCGAAGCAGAAGTGGTCTATGCGAACTACGGCACGCCCGATGACTTCGACCAGCTGGCAACAATGAAGATTGAGGTGCGCGGCAAGATTGTGCTGGTGCGTTACGGGCAGAATTTCCGCGGAGTGAAAGCATTTGTCGCCCAGGAGCGTGGCGCTGCGGGCGTGATCCTATATTCCGACCCGTTCGATGACGGCTGGCGGCGCGGCGACCAATATCCCGCCGGCCCGTGGCGGCCCGACAGCGGTGTGCAACGCGGTTCGATCGGATACATGTTCGAGTTTCCCGGCGATCCGACGACGCCGGGATTTGCCTCGCTGCCCTCGCTGCCCGACGGCAAGCGCATTTCTCCGGATCAATCGGCGGAAATGCCGAAGATTCCGGTCACGCCGCTTTCTTACCATGATGCCTGGCCCCTTCTGCAAAATCTTGGCGGGCCTGATTCGCCGCGCGAGTGGCAGGGTTCGTTGCCCTTTACCTATCATGTAGGTCCGGGCCCGGTACGCGTCAAGCTGCACCTCCAGCAGGATTATCAATTTCGTCCGCTGTGGGATGTTATCGGTCGGGTGCGGGGCAGCGAGTTGCCGGACGAGTGGGTGGTTGCCGGAAATCATCGTGACGCCTGGGTTTACGGCGCAGTCGATCCCAACAGCGGCACTGCCGCCCTGCTGGAGGCCGTGCACGGCGTCGGCGAGTTGCTGAAGTCCGGCTGGAAGCCGAAGCGCACCATGATCTTCGCGAGCTGGGATGGCGAAGAAGAAGGACTGATGGGCTCGACCGAGTGGGCCGAACAGCATGAGTCGGAACTGGCAAACGCTTCCGCTTACTTCAACATGGACGTGGCCGTTGCCGGCCCGAAATTCGGCGCCTCGGCGGTGCCCAGCTTGAAGCAATTTCTGCGCGACATCGCCAAGGCCGTGCGCAGTCCGAAAGGCGATACGGTATACGATGAGTGGCGAAAAGCCGAGCAGCCGGTTTCCGGTTCGTCTCCGCCTTCGAGCGATGCGGCCGGCGATTCCCGCCGCACGCCGGCGGCAAACGTTGACGCTAGAGACGACGTCCGCGTTGGGGATCTTGGCAGCGGCTCAGACTACAGCGCATTTCTTCAGCATCTGGCCGTTCCTTCGACTGACATCAGTTCGACGGGACCCTATGGCGTCTACCACTCGGCCTTCGACAATTTCGCGTGGTTCAAGAAATTCGGCGATCCGGATTTTGTCTACGAGCAGGAGATGGCGCGCGTGTTCGGGCTGGAGGCGCTGCGCATGGCCGATGCCGATGTGCTGCCCTACGATTATGAAGAATATGGAAAAGAAATCGCTGCCTATCTCGAGGCCGCAGAAACTCGCGCCCAGAACAAGCTGGGTTCCCAGGCGCTCGACTTCAAGGCCGTAAACTCCGCGGCGAAACGTTTTCAAGAAGCCGGGGCGAAGATTCTGGCCAAGCAAAAGAATCCGCCGCGCGATGCAGAGAAGTTGAATCGGGCTCTGCGCAACGCCGAGCGCGAGTTGCTGGTGCCGGAAGGACTTCCCCACCGTCCCTGGTTCCGGCACGCGATTTATGCTCCGGGAGAATATACCGGCTACGCCGCGGTGGTGATCCCGGGAGTGAATGAAGCCATAGACCAGGGCAATCGCGAGCGCGCACGCCAGCAATTGGCCGTTCTCGCAGCCGCCATAGACCGGGCGGCAAAAGCGCTTGAAAACCACAAATAAGCAATGAATGCCCCCCACGCCCTCGGCCATTTCCTGCGCACTCTGCCGCACTCGGCAGCGGCGACTTTTCTTGCCCTGTTTCCCATCGTCGATCCCTTTGGCGGCATACCGATTTTTTTCTCGCTGACTTCCTCGTGGACGCCAAAAGATCGCAATCGCACCGCGCTCAAGACCGGCGTTTGGGTTTTCATTATCCTGGTCACGTTTCTTTTCTTCGGACGCTTCGTACTTTATTTTTTCGGCATTTCTCTTCCCGTCCTGAAGATCGCTGGCGGCCTTATCGTCGCCAATACGGCCTGGGGCATGGTGACTTCGCACGCGCGCATCACTCCGGAAGAAAGCCATGAGGCGCAGGAAAAAGAAGACATCTCGCTCACGCCGCTGGCCATGCCGCTGATGTCCGGGCCGGGGGCCATCGGCGTGGTCATGGCGCTGGCCGCGCATGTCGACAGCTCTGCGTCTTATCTCGGCATGGTGATCGGGATCGCTGCCATCGCTCTCAGCGTTTTTCTCTTCTTCCTTATGGGAGGCCCGCTGGTGCGGCGTCTCGGCCCGAGCGCCGTAGGCGCCATCAACAAGATCTTCGGCTTTCTCATTCTCGCGATCGCCGTGCAATTGGTTGCCGACGGCATCGCCGACTTTAGCAGCACGTAAACGGTGGCCGGTCTCACGGCTTCTCACTGCATTCCCGGGGGTTCTACCCAGGCCGGCTCTGCCGGAGGAAATCGGTGACAATCCAGGCGGATCCGGCGATCGCCAGATTCTGCGCGTTGCCCGCCCAACTCATCAGCTTATGGGGAGCGGCGAAGGGCGCGGGCAGCCATACCAGCAATCCGAAGCCGATGATCATTGCCGTAAGCAGTCGAGAAGCAAGCAGCGCCGAGTGTCCCGAAAGCAGTGCCATGGCCGCCAGCCCAAACGCAATCGTGGTGGCGATTGCCCAGAACATTTGTCCCGGAGGAACCCATCGGGGGACGAACTCCGCTGTTCCAGACAGATAAAAAAGCTGTTCGAGCGTGAATGAGATCACGCAGATTCCGAAACCTATGTACCCCCAGCGCGCCAGTTTCCCCGCTGAATGGTCGTGTATTGTCGACGCATAAACCATCAGCGCAGCGGAGACCAAAGAGAACTGCTCGAAGAAGTTTGCCCAACGATCGTAGATTTGTGGCTTTTCAGCGATCAGCGGGGTCCAAAACAAGGCAAAAATCAGGTAAATGGCGCCCAACGCCAAAGCTCCGGCTCGCGCTGTTCGCGGCCATTGAATGGCGATGCCGCCAAAAATCTCCAGCGCCGCGGCCAGGTAAACCAGAATCTCGCGGTGAGGAATGTTTCCCAGCACCCTCGCCTGTTGCCAACCATTGAAGTCACGCCAGACCAAAGCGACGACGCCGAAAGCGATCGCGGCGAATCCATACACATGACGCCCGAGGCAGATTCTCACGATGTTGGCTCCGAGCCCTAGAGTATAGACGTGTTTGGGGGCGAATGGATGGCATGCAAGCGTTCAAAATCCCGGTTCGCCACCGCGCCAGATA
>JASHRB010000710.1 GCA_030037575.1 Candidatus Sulfotelmatobacter sp.
AACTGATCGAGGCGCTCGGAGGTGCGTTCCAGCATGAAGCCGACGTTCGCTGCGGTCAGTACTACTCCTTTTGCCTCACCCGACGTTCCCGAGGTGTAGATAATCGCGACCGGGTTTTCGTTTTCCACCGGCGGGCGATCCAGTTCGACGCCTTCGACACCGGCGAAAATTTCATCGAACAAGAACTGCGGCGGAGCATCGTTCCAGCCCTGCGTGATCGAATCGCGCAAGGTTGCATCGCCGCAACACAGTATTGCCGGCGTGCAATCTTTCATCATCGCCCTCAGTTCGGCGGGCGCCTGGCGCGAATACAACGGAACCACGATCAGACCCTCGGCCATCAGGGCGAGATCGATGGCGGCCCAGCGAATGCTGTTCGCCGCCAGCAGGCCGCAGCGGTCGCCTTTGCGCAAATTCTTTGAGGCAATGAATGTTCTGGCCTTACGAACCAGTTCCAGCAGCCCCATACCGGTAACACCGGCGATTTGGCCGTCGCGGATTTCGGCAAGAATCTGCGCGTCGCCTGCGGCTCGCAGTTGCGAGAAAATTTCGCCGATAAATGGGACTCGCGTGCTCAAAAGCTTTAAGTTGCCGAATTGCGCTCCCGGCCGACGCCGCACAGAGCGTCCACCGGAAAGACCGCAAAAAAAAATGCGCGAAGAATGCGTGGTTGCGCAGCCTCAGCTATATGCCGCCACCAACTCTTTCAGCGGCTCGCCGATCGGCGGCAAATAGTCTTCCCAGCTCCATTCGCCGCGCCGCGTCTGAAACTCCGGATATCGGCGCTGCACTTCTTCCTCGAAATACACTCCCATGCGCGCCATCACTTTCAAATTTCTGACCACGGTGCGGGCGATGCCATCGGCAATCGCCTCGCCGTCAGAGCTTAACCTTTCGAGCGCCACGAGCAATTTTCCTTCGAGCTCAGGATCGTCGACCGTCATGAGCAAATCCTGCTGCCCGCGCTCGCGCATCAGATTGCGGATACGCTCATCCATCGTGATGCCGGCCGAGGGCACCAGTCCCGGCATCGAGGTAACGATGCCGTGATAGCGCGACGACGCCATCATGTGGCAGGCGCGGAGAATGCTTACCAGCTCATACATGTTGTATTCGTCAGCAGTAAGCACCGGCACGCCGCCGAGTTTCTCCGCAATTTTGTTGGCCGGACGCGCATCGAGACGTTCGGTCGCAGCAAGAATCACAAAAACATTTTTCTTTTTGCGGAAGGCCTCGATGGCCTTAGCCATGGCTGTCCAATATTGTTTATATGCTTGCTCTGCCGCCGGACCTGAGTTGTGAAAATAAACGGTACGGTAGTGGCTGTCCTTGTAAGCGCCGGTCAAACTATGCACCGCATATTTTGCCACCGAAGCCCGCACCGGCCACTGAAAGGGATTGATCGGACACACCACCAGCACGGGGGCTCGGCCATCCCAGCCAATTTTGCGCAAGATGCTCTGGCCATACGCGGCCGGCCGCGGCTCGAATGTCCACGCAGTATCGGTTCCCAGTTCGGTAGGCACACCCAACTCGCGCAGAACCGTGCGCGATTCTTCGTTGCGCGTTATCACAAACGAATTCTTGCAATAGCGGCCACACATCTTGGCCAGCAGCGGATCCATGTGCCCCGCTTCCGCGCCATAACCGACGGACAACTTGTTCTGCGCTGCCGCGATGCCGAGCGAGCCGATCATCATTGTGGTCAGGGCGTTCGCGAATTTGCTCTTGAACATCGAACCTTCGCAGGCCACAACGCCATCATGTTGCGGAACTTCATTGGCCAGAAATGGGGGAAAAATATCCGGCAGATGAACCTGCCTGGTGCCTTCGAAATATCCGCGCGAAAAGTCGAAGTTCTGGCTCATCACACTGAACTCAACGCGCTCCCCGCCGAGAATATGCCGAATCTGCCGCAACATTTCTTCGACGCGTACATCCGATCCCATGTTGCGCGTGCCGTTGTACCCGGCAAACAGAAGTTTGACTTTTTCCCCCGGCTTCCAGCGTTTGCCTCCACCCAGCATCCATGCGGCTTTGGCGCGCTCGATCGAGCCGCTGACCCAAGCTTCTAAAACAAAATCCATCATGCGGCGGTTCCTCCCGCCGCAGCCGGCCAGGGCTGGTAGCGATAGGAAAAATCATTGGCGCGGCTGAACTTGAGCAGCGGATAGCAATACTCGGAAAACGGCACCGGCTTTTTGCCCAGTTCGTTGGTCACGCGCCGGTTGTCGAAGACCGTATTCCACACCAGATACGGCATGAAAACCTTCATCAGCGAAGCGCCCTTGGCCATTGCGGCCTTGGCCATTGCGCCCTTACGGTTCGCCAGGAAATTCACCGACCCGGTAAAAGGTTTTTCCGCGGCGGGCACAAAAACGGGCGACCGTCTGTTTTGCGCCTTCGCGAGAGCCGTCGTGATCTCGCGAAACGTCTGCGACTCGATTCCTGAAGAAAGATGGTACGTATCGTGCGCGGGCTGCGCCTTCTGGTGCAGCCTGACAATCGCTTCCACAACGAAATCGACGTTCACAATGTCGATTTTGTCGGTGGCACGAAAGGGCAGCGCGGGAAGTCCGGCCAAGAATGCAAATGCCTTCACCATATCGAACTGCGTGGTCTCAGCGTACCGGCTGTCGCCCAGCACGATGCTGGGACGAAAAATCGTCTTAGGCGTATCCGGCAGCAAAACCCGCGTCATGTGCTCGCAAAACTTTTTTGTGCGCGCATAGGGGTCGTAGTCGGAGCGTTCCCAATCGATGGAGCGGTCTTCGCTCACCACTTCGTTCTGCCGCCCTCCGGCAACCGCCACGGTACTCACCAAGCTGAACCGTCTCAGCCCGTGGTAATGCTCGACGTGGCGCGCCAGCGTAAGAACCTCAAGCGTGCCGCGAAGATTCACATTAAGGCAGCTCTTTTCCGACTTGCGGTTCAGCGACGCGGCGCAGTGAATGATCGAATCGGTGGTGTGCACCAGACGATCGTACTCGTCGCGGCCGAGGCCGAAACCCGGATCGGTCAGATCGCCACGAAAAACGCGCACGCGAGTCTGAAGATATTCATAGAACCGCGCAAACTGCAAATGCAACTGCAGCGCCCGCCATAAGCGATTTTCCGCCTCGGGAACATCTTTCGCCCGCACCAGAAGGTTCAGCGCAGCGTCGTGATCGCGCAACAGATTTGCCGCCACGTGCGCCCCGATGTATCCCGTCGATCCCGTTAGAAAAATTGCCATTCACCAATTCCCGCCGGTTCCGGTTTTCACGGCCTCGCCGTTCTCCATGATTCGCACCTGCAAACTCCGCGCCGGACGCGCTTCGAGCGGCCGGCCTTCGATCAACGGATACGTCCATCGCCGCAACGCCGGAATATGCACGTTTACCCAATAGTCCCACCAATCGAGGGTTCGCGCCTTGTAGCCAAAATCTTCCACCTCGTCCTCCACCAGCGCGTGCGAAAGTTTCTCGACGTTATCGGCGACGAAGTCGTGTTCGTTTAGCAGAATGAACGGTTCGAATAGCTCGATCAATTTCTCGACGCGTTCCAGATTTCTCTCCGCCTTCGCGAGCGGCGTTTTCTTCAGCAACAACGGGGACATGATCCGCTGAATCGACTTTACGATGGCGCGCTGCGCCGGCGCCGACATTCTTTGATACCGCGTTTTGGAGACCGGAATCGCATCGAAACGCAATCGCAGCCAGGATTCCAGCCCCTCCTGCGCGCGATAGTGTTTGCGATGCGCCAGCGAAGTGAGCTCGATCGAGCGGCCCATGTCACACGGATTGGCCACCGAGGTGGCGAGCTGATAAAGCGGCTCGTTCCTCCGCTCGACAATCGCCGCCGCGATCAGAGTCATCCCCGTGCAGACCGAATCCACAGGAATAATGTCGAGGCGCTTGCTTTGGTTCGATGGCAATTGCCGGAAGTAAGTGCCCAACAAATAAGAAAGTGACGCCGAGGTGTTGATGCCTTCGTTCCATCCCTGAAAGGGCTTGGCCACGGAAGTTTCTACGATCGCCGGACGCACGATAGCCATGGCCAAGCCAGCGCCGTATTTTAGGATCAGCGATTCGGCCAGGCTTTTTGTAAGAGTGTAGGTGTTGGGCCAGCCCAGATCCTTGGCGCGGCGCGTCCCGGCTTCGGTGAGATAACTCTTCAGCCAGCGAATGCGGTTCTTGCGAATCTGATTCTCGAGCGCCGGACCCTGAAGTCCCTTTGCGGCGTGTTCTTTGGCCAGCGCCTGCGATCTTATTTCGGCCGTGACCTGGTCGCTCTCGGCTTGTTTTTCGGCCTTGGCGATCATTTGGTGCAGCCCGCGCCATTCCGCCTCGGCGTCGAAGCCGGCGATACGCTTTGGCGTGTAGTTGGCAGTCAATCGCTCGGTCACCCGGCCGTCGCGCTCGCCCGCGACATAACAGGTCGACAAGTGCAGCAGGCCGGCGTGAGCGGAACCGCGCAGGAAGTCCAGCACATTCATCACGGCGTCGGTGTTGGTCGCGAGCGCGTCGCGCAAGTCGGGATTGAAATCGGTGAGACCGGAACTGTTTACAATCAGGTCGAGATATTTCTGCAACCGCCGCGCCGTCTCCGGGCTTAAGCCGAGGCGGGGCTGGGTGACATCGCCTTCGATCACTTCGACTTTCTCGCGCAAATAGTCCGCCAGTGCTGCGTCATATTTTTCGAACAGAGGGTCGAAGACCGGCGATTCCTCCACGATTTTTTCAAAACGCCGCTGCGCCGGATTTGATTTCTGCCTGCGAACCAGCAAATAAATGCGGCCGACCTCCGGCAAATCGGCAAGCGTGTTGGCCAGCCAGACCTTTCCGATGAATCCGGTCACGCCGATCAGCATGATGTGCTTGCCGGCAAGCGCGCGCCGTACAGAAAATTGCCGAGCCGGCGGTGATCCTGCGAAGTGCACAATGGGATGCTCGGAGGCGATGGACTCGCGCTCCGAGCTGATAACGGCGCCTCGCAATTCGTCGAGCGAAATATCCAACTGGCGCGCCAGGGTTTTCGGTGCGCGATGCCCATCCGGGCTTTGGTCCCAAAGCCGCGCCAACGCGCCACGGGGCCGAATGACTGGGTCGAGCAATCTTCCTGTCGAGACACGATCGCGAAACTCCAGCCGGTTGGCGACGATCCTCTTCACGCCCAGGTGGAGTGCCAGCGGCTTCATGACATGCTCGAGGCCCTGGCTCACCAGCACAACGTCGGCGCCGGAGCGCACCAACTGCTTCACGCGCTCGACGCCCTCAGCTTTCAGGCACGGCTTCAATTTGTAGTGGAAAAACTCTTCGCCGAGCAGATCCAGACGGTCACGGCTCACTCCCCGCAGCGGAGTATGCACCATGCGGGTGGCAAATTTGCGATTGGTGGAATAGAGGAACGGCCGGAGAAGCGCCATCAAAAAGATCAACCCGCGGCGGCGGATCCGGCCGGTAAAAGTCTGTGCGTTCCAGGTGAAAAATGCGACTGGCCGCACCACGGTCAGATCGAGCAGGCTGCCTTCGACTCGCCAAAATACGGTGGGAGACGGAGTTGCCGACACCTCCCCGCGAACGCCGGGGGATGCGCTGTAGTTGTGGTTTGAGGCTTCCAAAGCGTTGCGGGTCCTGACGGCAGGTTGGCCGCGGACAGGACGTTCAGTCATTGTAGCAATACGGGGTAGTTCCGCGAAGCGATGATTCACGTGGGGCACGGCTGGTTCAGACACCGGGCTTAGCAGTGGCTATTCGGAAACCATGCGATCGATTTCCGATGGTACCAAGTCTGGAGGTAGCGGCTTAATTTGACTCTCACTATTTCCCGTAATGGCACGTTAATTGCCGTTGACAGGCGTGCTACAACGGAATCAGGGAATGCTTGTCATGACACAGGACGATATAGACGCGCAGGTCGGAAGGACTGATCGCCAACTAAGAGAGGCCAATGCGCGTCTGGCGGCATTGCACGCTAGAGCGCGGAATCTTGGGAGCGTTGCGGAAAGGCTGGCGAGTGCCTTACGCCATTCGGACGCTATCGTATTCGATAATCAGGAATTTGACGAAGCTCTGATCGTATCGGGGAAGAAACACAAGTTTACCGACAATGACTTCGCAGGCTTTGATGCTGTTGCGGTGCGAGAGCTTGGAGATTCGGTTCGCCGCGAAATTAAGCAGATAGAAGAATTAAGGAAAGAGCTTCGCAAGCTCAGGGGCGAAGTCGAGTAGTTTTATCCGTCGATAATCGCAGCGAATAGCAGGAAAAGTAACCAGCCTAATAGCGTGGCGATTCCAGCGCCAACAGCAATGCAGAATCCGATTTGCACCCAGTGGAATGCTTCTGCGAGTGTGAGCATGGTTTGACAGGCATGATATACCGAAAATAGAAAAAGCCCCGTTAGCGCGGGGCTTTTCACGCTCACTTCATATGGGACGCTCGCGAAGAATGGCTCAAGCCCACATTAGGGCCGGAGCGTGGAGCGTGTCAACTAAAGAGTTACAACTTCTTTCGCTTTCCGAATTGACGCGTCGTATAGCTTCACTGATGCAGATTCAACGTCAACTGTTTTTGTCATCTGAGCGAGTTGGTGCTTCTCAAATACGGCGCGAAATTTGTCGCCTCCAGCTTCCTTTAGCGTCTCGCGCAGAGCGCCAATTTCGGTTATCAGAGTGGAAAGCGTCTCGTAGTGCATTTTCAAATACTCGAAAGCGGCGACGAGCGATTCCTGTAATTCGGACTCGTTAATCATGCGATCAATTCTCCTAATTCCCAAATGTGGGGAGTGATACCAGCGGCCATTGCGGGCGTCACGCGGAGGGAAGAATGGACGCGCACAAAATTATAGTGCGCGAAGTGCAAAGCACACGCGGCTTTCAGGTTCTCAAGTTTCTTCGAGAAAGCGTTCGTGAGCCTTGTAAAGCGGCGCATCGCCATACGCATGGTCAAATTCTGACGTTCGACATGCGACGTACATATCCGATCTTCGTCCGGCCTTCCGTCGATGACCTTGGATATAACCTCCGTGAGTCCCGATGGGGAGTACCTCGCTTCGGGGCCGCGCTCTTGGCCGTAATCCCCAAACAACTTCACTAACTGCGCGAAGTCCGCATATCCCGCGAAGATGCTCTGAATTGAGCGATAGAAGTGATAGCCGTCTGTGGTGATCTGAAAGCGATTTTCATTTAGCTTCCAGCGCAAGCCGATCAGGAATTGCTCGGTAGTCTCGCGTGTACGCTTGCCAACCTCGTAATGCCGTACCAATTTGGTTTCTTCGTCCATCGCCACAAATACCCATTGACTGCCCATGTCCGGCGAATCCTGGCCCTTGCGGACGCGGCGATCTTTCTTCCCGACAAACGTCCATATTTCGTCGCACTGGACGAAAGAACATTTCAGGTTCCGCATGTTCGCGTCCATGATCTGTGAGCAACGTTCGCCTGCCCTGAGCAATAGAGAGTTGATTGTGTTGCGGTCTACTCCTGTCATACGGTTAACCGAACGGATGGAATTACCTTCGACTAGGGCAGAGATTACGGAGAGTTTCTTTTCGAGCGGAAGTGAGTTCATTTTGTCCTTGCCTTTCGGGTGAAGGCAAGCCAAAATGGTTTTGGAAAAGGGATGGCATTTCGGCTTGCCGGATTGTCGTTTCTAAGGCCCGCTTAGAAGCTCGATACTTCTAGCGGGTCTTGTTATTTGCGGGTGTGTTTATCATGGCGGTTGCATGGCTACTCCTTTCTGATTTTCTCCAACACCTCTAACGGAGAACCATCAGCACCAAAGCGGTACTTATTGCCTTCCGGCCCGCGCTGTCTCTCTACTTCACAGAATCCGGCGTCCGCCAATCGCTGCAAAGTCACAGCAACGGAGTTTACGGAGTCCTCCGCGTTAAACCGATACCCGCCAATCGCGGCGAGGTACTCGACTTGGTTCTTGTTCATGCCTTTGCCACTGTGATCGAAAAGGATTTTCTTGCAGGTTGCCACAAGAGTTGTATCGGTAAACGGCGATTCCCTCGCGTACTTCAGGTCTGATGACTCGCTAAAGGGGTCATCGCTATCGTCCTCTACTCCCATGCCGATGGATTCCAGCGCCGAACTGAGCGCAGAAGATTGCCGTTGCAGCGTGGCAATCTGCCTCTGAATATCCCTCATCTTCTCGACCAGTTTTTTGGCGGTAGCGTCCATTTGTCTAATTGTCCTATTTACAAATGACAATGTACCAGATTTATTAGTACATGTCAAGCGTTTTTCTGTGGCAGTCTGCATTTTTTCTCCTTTTCAGTTTTTGGGGATTTGCACAGCTTGGAAAGACTCAGATTTCAAATTCAGCCACTACCAGTCTGGATTTTTCACACTCCCGTAACAATCTTTCCGTATAGTCGCTGTCTTCAATAGGCACAGCCCGTTTCAATCCCGTTAACTCCTGAGGTCGACATGGCGACTGCATCGCAGACGATTCTGGATCAAAAACTGTCCCGTACTCCGGGCAAGCTGGGCATGCTGATTTTCGGCGCCGTGTTGCTGGTCGGAGTTCTCTATGCCGGCAGCAGCCTGCTGCACGATCTCTCCCATGTTCATACGGAATCGATCCTGCCCTACCTGCTGCTGGGCATCGCGCTCATGGTTGCCCTGGGCTTTGAGTTCGTCAATGGATTCCATGACACGGCCAACGCGGTGGCGACGGTCATTTACACGCATTCGTTGGAGCCTCATGTAGCGGTGGTCTGGTCCGGCTTCTGGAATTTTCTCGGGGTGCTGGTGTCGAGCGGAATCGTGGCGTTCGCGATCATCTCATTGCTCCCGGTCGAATTGATTCTGCAGGTCGGCAACAAGGCCGGCTTCGCCATGGTTTTTGCTTT
>JASHRB010000711.1 GCA_030037575.1 Candidatus Sulfotelmatobacter sp.
ACGAACTCGGGGGCCGCATCGGCCCCATTCTTGACAGTATTCGCCGCATCCACGCGATGGGCCTGTGGCTCGAAATTGTTACGCTCTTAATTCCCGGCTTCAATGATTCCTCCGACGAACTCCGCCGCCTCACCCAGTTTCTTTCCGCTATCTCGCCGGATATTCCCTGGCACGTTACCGCCTTTCATGGTGACTACAAAATGACCGATCCTCACGACACTACTGCTGAAGAACTCCTCCGCGCGGTCGAAATCGGCCGCGAGTCCGGCCTGCGCTACATTTACGCGGGCAATCTTCCCGGCATGGTTGGAGAGTGGGAAAATACCCGCTGCCAGCGCTGTAACACAACTTTGATCAAACGCTACGGGTACTTGATCGAAGATTACCGCTTAACCAAAGATGGCCGCTGCCCCAAGTGCGCAAGCGCAGTTCCCGGACGCTGGTCGACGCGCTTCGAAGGCCAGATTGCCTCCCACCCTTTCCTTCCACGCCGTAGGGCGCATTTGTTTACAATTCAAGATCAATAACGTTGGGGAACGAGAGTTGGCGCAACCGCAGGTCGGAATTGCTTCGAAGGCCCAATGATGCCGTTTAAGCGGAGCGAGAGATCTCACCCGCATCGCAATCGGCTAGGCAAATCGACTCCGCGGTTGTAACCTGATCCACGTCGCTGATGCGCAAGCCGGCCATCGTCGCGCTTATTCTCTGCGGAATCTCAGCGTCCTGCTCTCCCCGCGACTATCTCACCCGCCGTCTTGCCGCCGACCTGATTGCCGCTTCCAGCACGTTCCGCGCCCCGCAGCGTTTCGAATTGCGCACCGGCGTCGTCTCCAATGCGGATTATGTTTCGCCTGACTACCTCGCCCTGCAACATCACGGCTGGATCTCCGCAATCAACGCGACTTGCGTGCCTCCGCTTGCTCCACCTTGTTGGCAGATTTCCCTGACTCCGTCCGGTGTCGACACGATTCAGACTCTCATCCCATCCGAGGACAATGACCAGCAGAGTTTCAGCATTCCGGCTGCGCGACGCGAGGTTACGGCGATCAC
The DNA here is from genome assembly GCA_030037575.1 of Candidatus Sulfotelmatobacter sp. Classification (GTDB taxonomy): domain Bacteria; phylum Acidobacteriota; class Terriglobia; order Terriglobales; family Acidobacteriaceae; genus Sulfotelmatobacter. The sequence goes on from JASHRB010000711.1 coordinate 1,051, forward strand.
GGCCATGGCGAAACAGGGTAACGCCGCCGATGTCGAATTCACCTGGCACTGGATTCCCATGAACGAACTCGGCGCCGCTCTGCATTCTGGCGAGATTCGTTACACCTCAACGGTAAAATTTCGCCGCTACGACGACGGATGGCGGGTCATCGAACGCACGCCTTTTTCCGGACAGCCTCTGGACGACGCGCTCAAGAACGCGGAACCGGCGCAGTGATGCACCTGCCTGCAAACGTCGTCATTCCGCCTCCGGCGTGATGCGCCGGCGAGGGAGAAGAGGAACCCGGCTTTCCGTCCTAACGGTCTCCCAGTGAAGCTAATCCGCTACCCCAGGAGAGCACGGTTGCTTCTTCCGAACCCATCGGTATATAAACCTTAGTTTCCCCCATGAGGCCTATGAAAATCCGAAGATCATTGCTTCCGCTCTGCGCCATTCCGCTCCTCATTTCGCTGGCCGCTGCCAATAGCAGACCCAAGCTCACTCTCGACACATTCTTCAATTCCGTCAGCTATCCGGCTGTTGCCATCTCTCCCGACGGAAACTCCGTGGCCGTCGTCACCGAGCGCGCCGACTGGGACCAGCAAATCTTCCGCCACGATCTCTGGCTCTATCGTGCCAACGTCAATGGCGGCGAGAGCAAGGCCGGCTCACTCATTCAGCTCACGCAATCCGGCCACGACAGCGAACCCAAATGGTCGCCCGACGGAAACTGGATTGCCTTTCTCTCCGAGCGCAAATCCTCATCCGGAAAAGACTGCGACGCCGATGACGATGACGACAAAGGCGAAATCAGCCAGCTCTACGTGATCTCGCCCAATGGCGGCGAAGCCATTCAACTCACTGCAGGCCAGGCAAGCGTTCACACGTTTTCCTGGGCCGCCGACTCGCGCACGCTCTACTACGCCACTCGCCAGCCTTGGGGCAAGCAACAGAGAGACGCCTACAAAAGCGAATGGAAGGACGTCCTGCAATACCGCACCGCCGAGCGCGGTGACACCATCTTTGCCCTCCAGCTCGCCGCTGCGATGGCCCACAATTTTTCCGAAGCGGAAAAAGAATCGACGAAAGAGCAGTCCGACAGCGAAAAAGAATCCGAAGAAACTCCGGGCGCTCGCCCCGTTGCAGCCTCGCCCCGCCGCATCGAAGATTTGAACACCTCGCCCGACGGCCGCAAGCTCGCCTTCATCAGCAACGCCATCAACCAGCGCCAGGAGAAAGTCGAAGACGTCGAAATCTATGAAGTCGATGTGGCGCGGGCGTCCTCGCCTGCAACTGCGGGCCACGAAAATAAACCCGCCGAACCTCGCCGCCTCACGCACAATCAAGCCGTCGAAGGCCATATCCGTTGGGCCAGCGACAGCCGACAAATCTTCTTCACCGTCGAAGTCGGAGACGTTACCGGCCCTTACCGCGATCTCCAGCCTCATCTTTACTGGGTCGATTCAGAAACCGGCGCCGTCGAACAATGGGCCAAAGACTTCACCGGAGAAATCGTCAGCTACGGCGTCTACGGCAACGGCGCGGTCGTCGCCGCCCGTCTGGGCACTGAAGTGCAAATGTACGCCGCGTCGAGTCCATCTGCATCGCTTGAGAAATTCGCAGACCAGGCCGGAACCTACGATCGCGTGGAAACGCCGCTGCGATCATTGCGAGTGGCGTTCGTCTATTCGTCGCTGAGCAAGCCCGAAGAAGTCTACCTTGCCGAAGGAACAAACCTGCTCAATCAGGCTCGCCCCATCACGTCCTTCAACCAGCCACTCGCCGCCTCCGACCTTCCCCAAGGCAAACCCTATCAGTGGAAAGCCGACGACGGCACGCACGTCGAAGGCATGTTGATCTATCCTCCCGGCATCGCTCCCGACTCGCCCGCAGCCAAACATATGCCCATGTTCACCTTCATCCACGGAGGTCCTGCCGACGCATGGGGCAACTTCTTCGAAGCCGATTGGTATCACTACGCCGCTCTCGCCGCCACCCGGGGCTGGCTCGTCTTCGAGCCCAACTATCGCGGTTCAACCGGATATGGCGACACCTTCCTCATGCAGATCGTTCCGCAAATCGTCTCCCGTCCCGGCAAAGACATTCTCGAAGGCGTTGACGCGCTGGTTCAAGATGGCATTGCCGACCCTGACCGCCTCACCATCGGTGGCTACAGCTACGGCGGATACATGACCAACTGGCTTATTACCCAGTCCACGCGCTGGAAAGCCGCCGTTACCGGAGCGGGCGCGGTCGAGCACGTCGGCAACTGGGGCAACGACGACACCACTTACGACGACGCCTACTTCCTCGGTGGACGCCCCTGGGAAGCCCCGCAACGCTACCACGACGAAGCCGCCATCTTCCAGATCGACAAAGTCCGCACGCCCACGCACATGGTTGCTGGCGCCGAGGACATTCGCGTCGCCGTACTCGAAGACT
>JASHRB010000712.1 GCA_030037575.1 Candidatus Sulfotelmatobacter sp.
CGCTCGCCATCGTGCTCGTCGATCGGCATCGCGCGCGATTATTCGACCTGCGGCTGGGCCAACTTAGCGAGCGCGAAGATTTCTTCCACCCGCTTCCGCATCGCGGTCGCAGTGATGGATTTGCCGGATACGATGCAGGCCACGCCGAGCGGCGCGTTGCCGATGAAGTCCGGCAGCATTTCAAGAACGTCGCAGGAGTTCTCAAGAATGCTGTCGAGAGAGGCGTATTTGAGAAATGCATTGTCGGATGCCAGGAAACTCTTTGGCCGATGATGGAGGCCCAGTTGCATCCCTACGTTTTGCGGCGCGTGCTCGGCCGTTTTACCGGCGAGCTGGCCTATGAACGCTGCGAACAAGTTGGTGCGCAGGCAGAGCGCATTTTTGCGGAGTGGAAGGAGCGACATTGCAACCAACTCGTCGCCGAGACAATTGGCCAAGCTCGTGCCAACGGGCGCGGCGTTACGGGGTTGCGACGCGTTCTGCAATCGCTTGAAGCTGGACAAGTGCAAACTCTTCTGCTCGGCGAAAATTACCACGCACAAGCGGTCGAGTGCTCTGGCTGCGGTCATCTCGACGCGCACTTGGTCAGCTATTGTCCCGCCTGCGGGCGCGTGACGCGTAGAGTCGTTGACGTGGCCGAAGCAATTCTGCCCTTGATCATTCGGCGCAATATCGAATTGTTTTATGTCAAGGACGATTCTGAGCTCGACCAGGTGGGCAACATCGCCGCGCTGTTGCGTTTCCGGTCGGAGCAGAATGGCAATCTGTCATCGATGACCGAGGGTGGTCCGAATTCTTCTCTCCGGCGTCGAGAGGGCTTCGTCGCGCGCGGCCCAAACCTTGATCGGAGAATGATTTCGTAGAGTCTAACCCCAGAACGTGCCCAACAAGATCCCGCCTTTCCTGGGTCTCACGGCGCGGCTTTCGGTCCCGGGCGTCTCTACGCTTCGATCTTTAGCTCATCCAGCGCCAGGAACTCCCGAATGATCGGTTCTGGAGATTTTTCCATGTCGGCGTAGGTGCCGAAAAAAATCGCCTCGCCTTCGTGCAGGAAGACGACGCGGTCGGCCAGTTTGTGGGCCAGGCGCATATCGTGCGTAACCACGACGCTGGTGAGATTGAGTTGAATTTTGAGACGCTTGATGAGATCGCCAAGAAGCTGCGCCATCAGCGGATCGACCATGGTGGTCGGTTCGTCATAGAGGATGCATTCGGGGCGCGCGGCCAGAGCGCGGGCGATGGCGACCGAACGCTTCATGCCGGTGGAAAGATCGGAGGGTAACAGGTCGCGCATCTGCTCAACGCCGACCATTTTGAGCAGGCCGTCGACGATCTCGTAGATCTGCTCTTCGGAGAGGCCTCCGCTTTCGCGCAACGGGAAGGCAACGTTTTCGCCGACGGTGAGCGAATCGAAAAGCGCCCCGTTCTGGAAGACCATGGTGACTTTTTTGCGGATGGCTTCCATCTGCTCCTCGGTGAAGTGTGTGATGTCTTGGTCGGCAACGATGACGCGGCCGGAATCGGCTTTGAGGAATCCCATGAGGATTTGCAGGGAAACGGATTTGCCGACGCCGCTGCGCCCTAGGATGCAGACGGTTTCCGCCGGCATGACGTTGAAGCTGACCCGACCAAGGACGTGATTGTCGCCAAAGGATTTTGAGACTTCGCGAAACTCGATGTAGGGACGTGCGGGCGCGGGGGCGGAGGGCGAGGGCGAGAGTGGTGCGGGGTTGCACATCATATTGAACGGGGGACGATTGCCGTTCTATTTTCCGTCGGTGCGGCTTCTTTCGCTCCTGCCGAGCTTGGTTCCTTTGAACTTCACTCTACTCACGGGTGCGCCCCTTTGACCAGCTCAGGGTAAGTTATGGGCTGCGTTCTCTTGCCGCCACCGCCGCGATCTGTGCGGTCCACTTCGGGAGCATCTTAATTGCGGTCCTTTGCTGCTTCAAACTCCTCCACGGTGTTCAGATTGCGGAAAAGCGACCTCGATACTCCCGCGGCTTCCAATTGTTTTTCTTCAATGATGCGAGTCGAAACCATGCTGAACAAGGGATCGATTTTGTTTTTTTCTGCCCGTAGAGATTTTTCCGCTTGTGCGGCGAACTCACGACGGTAGATAGCGCAGAGCGGTTGCACACGGCCTCCGGAGCGAGGGACAACGGCGACATCATGGGATGCATGTTTTGCCGCAGTGATTAAGTATTGCAGAAATGTATGCGTCACGAATGGCATATCAACGGCCAGCATGAGATTGAGATCGGTTTGCGAAGAGAGCAAGGCGGCATGGATTCCGCCGAGCGGGCCGCGGTCGTGGAAGATGTCTTCGACGACCGGGGCGTAGGCTGCGAATTTTCCCCGGCTGCCCACGATGCTGACATTGGAAGTGATCGAGCGGGCGAGATCGAGAGCGCAGGAGAGTAAGGCGCGGCCTTGGAATTTGACGAAGGCCTTGTCCCGTCCCATGCGGGTGCTCTTGCCGCCAGCGAGAATGAAGATGCTGACATCGCCGCCCGGTTCGCCAGCCATGTCGCGATGATACATGCAACACGCGCAAATGTTGCGTGGCAAAAGGCGCGAAGCTTCGCGCGGTTCGCCCAGATCCTTTTTGCCCAGCCTCTAGACAAGCAAGCCAACGCTTAGCAAAACCCGCCGCGCTCAGGATGACAGGAGCTTTCTCCTACTCGTCGCCCGTTCTCGGCGCGGGCGCGGCTCACACGAAAGTAACCTTTGCAAGAACTCACCTTCGTTAGATGATCAGTTTTCCGGTGTTCCCAAGGTCCGGAAGTAACCATCATGCCGCAAAAAATCATGGATGTTCTTATGCTTGGGCGATGCTCCCACGAGTTTTCATGGCCCCGCCGCGGTGCTGACGGAGATTATTACCAGGTCTGTTTGCTATGCGCAGCCGAATACAAATACGACTGGGCGACCATGCGCCGCACCCAGCGCGTGGAACCTGCCAAGCCGGACACGACGATGCGGCGGTCGCATTCGCGCGAGAAGCGGCCATCGTGGACTCCGCGCGCGCGGCGACTGAAGCTGGATTCGGTGCTCCGCTATCGCGTGTACAACACCAGCATCTGGCACGAAGGAACGATCGACAATCTGAGCCAGACAGGGCTGCTGTTTCATGGGCCGCAGCCGCTACCGGTGAACGCGCTGATCGAGATGGTTTTCGAAATGCCGGAGGAAATCTCCGGGCAGAAGAATCGCAACGTTCTGGCGCAGGGACGCGTGATCCGTTCGAAAGGCGCGAAGGGAAAAGAAAAAGAAGAACAGG